>JBCBDK010000096.1:0-9633 GCA_038529675.1 Actinomycetota bacterium | reverse complement strand
CGCCGACGGCGGCTACGCCGAGCAGTGTCTCGCGCCCGCGTCACATGTGTTCGCCATTCCTGATGGCGTCTCGTTCGAAGCGGCGGCCACATTCCCGACCTGCTTCCTCACTGCGACGCACGCCCTGTTCGACCGCGCCGCACTCCAGCCGGGCGAGACCGTGATGATCCACGCTGCTGCGAGCGGCGTGTCGGTCGCGGCGATCCAGCTCGCCAAGCGTCGCGGCGCGACCGTGCTCGCGACCGCCGGCTCGGAGCTGAAGATGGAACGGGCGCTCGAACTCGGCGCGGACCACGTCCTCAACAATCGAACCGGCGACGTCACCGGCTGGGCGTTCGAGGCCACCCAGGGTCGCGGCGTCGACCTCGTCTTCGACCACGTCGGCGAAGCGCTGTTCGCTGCGTCGCTGTTCTCGCTCTCGCCGCGCGGGCGACTCGTCACCTGTGGCAACACCAGTGGCGACACCGCGACCATCGCCAGCCTCGGACACCTGTTCCACACCGGCATCTCGATCATCGGGTCCGACGCCTACCGACCCGACGAGTTCGCACCCGCATGGTCCGACTTCTGCGCCGGGGTCGCGTCGGGGCAGTACCGGGTCGAAGTCGACGACACGTATCCGCTCGACGGCGTGGCAGACGCCCAAGAGCGTCTGCTCGCGGGTGATGTGGTCGGCAAGCTGGTCATCACCCCGCAGGTCTGAGCGGGCCGATCGAGCGCTGGCAGATGATCGCCGACTCGCCGTACCCGGAGATCAAGAAGACGCACACGATGGCGCGTGTCGGACGCCCGTGGACCGACTACAAGCCACCGGCCGCCGCACCGGTCTGGGACGTCGTCGAGGGCTTCGCCCGATTCCATGTGCTGGTCACGGCGCTCGAACTGGGCACATTCGAAGACCTCGACCAGCACGGGCCGTCGACCGGCGACGAGATCGCTGAACGGCTCGGTGTGTCGGCGCCGCACCTCACCTCGGTCCTCGAAGGTGTGGTCGCGTGCGGGCTGCTCGATCGCCGGCACCTCGTGTTCGAGCTCAACGACACCGCCCGCCGCTACTTGCTCCGCGCGAGCCCGGCATCGATGGTCGACCTCGTTCCGGTGTCGCCCGGTCCGCTCGCCAACTGGAGCCGGCTCACCGAGACCGTCCGCAACGGTGCGCCGTCCGAGCCGGTCGACGACGACGCCGACTTCTACGTGCCGCTGGTCGAGGGGACCTACACGACGATCCGGCGGTGCGCGATGCGTGCCGACCTCCAACTGCGGTATAGCGCGCTGACCGCACCCCGAGTGCTCGATCTCGGCGCAGGTGGCGCGCCATGGGCAGCTGCGATCCTGACCGCGTGCCCGGACGGCACCGCGGTGGTCAACGACCTCGACGGCGTGATCGGGGTCGCGCGTCGTCACCTCGCCGACGAGGGCGTGGACGAGCGCGTCGAGTTCCGAGCCGGCGACTTCCTCGAGATCGAGATCGAGCCCGGCGAGTACGACGTCGTCGTGCTCGGCCATCTGTGCCGAGCGGCAGGGCCAGCCGTGAGCAAGCAGCTCATCGCACGGGCCGGCGGCGCACTCCGCCCTGGCGGGCGGTTGCTGCTCAGCGACTACTTCGCCGACCGATCTCGCTCGCTCGCCGGGTTCGCCCTGATGATGGGGGTGACGATGGTGGCGAGCACCCGCCTCGGGGGCACGTTCACCCACGAGGAGGTCGGGGAGTGGATGACGGCGGCCGGATTCGAAGCGGTGCGGATCATCGAGCCGATCGGATTCCAGCAGGTGATGGTCGGAACGAGAACCTCGAAGGAGCTGTCATGACCGAGGTCGCACCATCCGCGGCGCCCCGCACGATCGACCTGCTGGTCGACGCCTGGTACGTCGTCACGATGAACGAGCAGCGCGACATCATCCACCGCGGTTCGGTGGCGATCGACGGTGGGGTGATCGTCGACGTCGGCAAGACCGCCGACCTGGAGACGCGCTACGCACCGAACCGGCGCGTCGGAGGCGAACGGTTCGTCCTCACGCCTGGGCTCATCAACACCCACATCCACATCACCGGTGAGCCGCTGACCCGCGGGTACGTCCCCGACGACACCCCGTTCGAGGAGAACGTCTTCGTCTGGCTCACCCAGCTCTATGCCGCGTACGACGCCGCCGACGAACGGTGTTCCGCGCAGCTCGCTGCGGTCGAGATGCTCCGCAGCGGTACGACGGCATTCCTCGAAGCGGGCACGATCCGCTTCCTCGACGACGTCATGGAGGGGCTCGGCGACGTCGGGATCCGCGGGCGACTCGGGGCCTGGGTGTGGGACCTGCCGCCCGAACCCGACGTGTACCACCAGCGCACCGACGAGGCGATCGCCCGACTCGCCGACCAGCTCAGCCGGTACCCGGTCGCCGACGACGCGAAGCTCGCAGCCTGGTCGACCGTCGTCGGGCACACGACGTGTTCCGACCCGCTCTGGCGGGCGTCGCGCGAGCTGGCCGACGTCCACGGTGTCGGCGTGAGCTTCCACATGTCGCCGGCGCAGGTCGACCCCGACGGCTTCATCGCCGAGTTCGGCCAGCGCCCGTTCGTCCACCTCGACGAGCTCGGGGTACTCGGCGCCGACGTATGCGCCACGCACTGCGTCCATGTCGACGACACCGAGCTCGGCGTGATGGCCGCCCGCTCGATGAGCGTCGCGCACTGCCCGACGACGGCACTCAAGGTCAGCTACGGCGTGACGCAGATCGGCAAGATGCCCGAGATGGTGCAGCGTGGGATCAACGTCTCGATCGGCACCGACGGCAACAACGCCTCGAACTACTCCGATCTGATGCGTGCGACGTACCTCGTCGCCGGGCTGTTCAAGGACGGCCGCATGGATCCGCAGATGTTCCCGGCGGAGAAGGCCTACGAGATGGCGACCCTCGGTGGAGCCAGGTCGATCAACGAGCAGGATCGGCTCGGCTCCCTCGAGGTCGGCAAGCGCGCTGACTGTGTGCTGCACGACACCGACCGCCCCGAGTGGCGACCCCTGCTCAACGTGATGAACCAGCTCGTTTGGTCGGCCGACGGACGCGGTGTCCACACGGTGATCGTCGACGGAGACGTGGTGGTGGAAGATGGTCGGATGACGACGATCGACGAGGACGCGCTGTGGGCCGAGGCCCAACAGCGCGGCGAGGCGATCGCTCGACGCTCCGGACTTCCCGACAAGGCCAAGTACCCGATCCGGTGAGGTCGCGTCGATGAACGAACAGGCACCGGCTGCGGTGTCCGTGCGGGGGCTCACCAAGACCTACGGCGCCACCGTCGCGTGCGATCGCGTCGATCTCGACCTCCGCCGCGGCGAGATCCACGGAGTGCTCGGCGAGAACGGTGCCGGGAAGTCGACGCTGATGAAGGTGCTGATCGGGCTCGTCCAACCCGACGCCGGCGTGATCGAGATCCGGGGTCGGGCCGAGCGCATCCACGAACCGAGTCGGGCCGACGAACTCGGCATCGGGATGGTGCACCAGCACTTCAGCCTCGTCGACGAACTCCGGGTGTGGGAGAACGTCGTGCTCGGCGACAAGCGACGTCTCGACCGCACGGCCGCCCGGGAGCTCGTCGGGTCGATCGGTGAGCGATACGGCCTGCGGGTCGACGCCGACGCTCGGGTCGGCGACCTGACCGCCGGGCTTCGCCAGCGGGTCGAGATCATCAAGTGTCTCCGACGCGACCCCGACATCGTGATCTTCGACGAGCCGACGTCGGTGCTCACGCCACAGGAGTCCGAGCAGCTGTTCGACGTGCTCCGCGTCGCCGTCGAGCGCGAGGGGAAGGCGGTCGCACTCGTGAGCCACAAGCTCGGCGAGGTCCGACGTGCGACCGACGTGGTGTCGATCCTTCGACGCGGCAAGCTGGTCGAGTCGGGTGCGACCGCCGACTTCGATGCTCGGTCGCTGGCTCGAGCGATGGTCGGTCGGGACGTGTCGCTGCGGGGCGAGGCGTCGGCGCTCGGCGCCGTCGAGGAAGCCGAAGCCGTCGCTCACCACGCGCCGCTCGGGGGCGAACACGCACCCCCCGACTCCGTGGCGACGGAGGTGGTCCACGCCCTCGCAGTGCGCAACCTCGTCGTCGAGCGACGAGGTCACCGGGTGCTCGATCACGTCGACCTCACCGTCGCTCCGGGCGAGATCGTCGGCGTCGCAGGAGTCGAAGGCAACGGGCAGGTCGAGTTGGCCGACGTGCTCGCCAGCCTCGTCGAGGTGGACGATGGGTCGGTCGAGGTCGATGGTGTTGCCGTGCCGACCGGGGTGGCCGGGGCGATGGGTCGCGCCGGTGTCGGCCAGATCCCCGAGGATCGCCACGACGCAGGTTGTGTGCTCGACATGTCGGTGGCGGAGAACCTCGTGCTCAGCGAGTTCGGCGTGGGGCAGGGGCTCCGACGTGTCGACCGGAGCGCGATGCGTGCGCGGGCGACGGAGCTGATCGATCGCTACGAGATCCACTGCAGCGGCCCCGACGCCCCGTTCCGATCGCTCTCGGGCGGCAATCAGCAGCGGGTCGTGCTGGCACGCGAACTGTCGGCCGATCCGACCGTGCTGATCGCCGCACAGCCGACCCGCGGCCTCGACGTCGGCGCGATCGAGTTCATGGAGGGCCAGCTCGCCGACGCGGCAGCGTCGGGGATCGGTGTGCTGCTCATCTCGAGCGAACTCGAGGAGCTCCTGCATCTCTCGCACCGGATCGTGGTCATGCACGCCGGTCGCATCGTCGGCGAGATGGACCACGCCGACGCCGACATCGAGCGCATCGGGCTCCTGATGGCCGGTGTCGACGTCGATGCATCGCCCGTCGCCGAAGGGGTCGGAGCCGGAGCCGGGGATGCGTCGTGACCGACTCGACCCGCATTCTCGACGCATACGAATCGGAGACGCCGGCGAGGGATGCCGCCGGCGACGAGCCGCGCGCCGCCGGCGGCGGAGGCGGCCCGTCCGCACGCGAGCCGCTCGTCGTCGCCGGGCTGTACGTCGCGTCGATCCTCGGTGCACTCGTCGTGTCGGCGATCCTCGTCGTCGTCGCCACCGACGGGTCGGCCCGCGACGTGTTCACCGCCTTGCTCGACGGCAGCCTCCGCTCGCCCGGCGCCTGGGGCCTGACGCTCACCACGGCGGCACCGCTGCTGCTGGTGGCGTGTGGCTCGATCGTCTCCACGCGGGCGGGGCTGATCAACATCGGTCAGGAGGGGCAGGTGCTGATCGGCTCGTGCTTCGCGGCGTACGTCGCGGTTCGGCTCGGCACGCCGGGCTGGAGTGTCGTCGTGCTCTCGCTGCTCGCCGGTGCGGTCGGGGGCGGTGCCTGGGCGGGTGTCGCGGCAGGGTTACGGCGGTGGCGGCGGGTGCCCGAGGTGCTGACCACGCTGCTGCTCACCTTCATCTCGTTCCCGCTGATCACCTACGGGTTGAGTCAGTCCTGGCTACTCGCCGACCGCAACACCGAGCGTCGCAATCAGCTCAACACGGGCGAGCAGTTGCCGTCCGATGCGCTGCTTCCCGACCTGCGGGTGTTCGGCAACGACATCGACACCGGGTTCTTCATCGCACTCGGCCTCACCCTCGCGCTCGCATGGATGATCGCTCGCACCGTGCTCGGCGTGCGGATCGGCATGCTCGGTCTCAACCCACGAGCGGCCCAACGATTCGGCGTGTCGTCCGAGCGCCTGACGACGTGGGCGTTGATCGGCGCCGGTGCCACTGCCGGAGCCGCCGGTGGCGTCCTGCTCACCGGTGGGGCCGCCGGCGATCGGCTCGTATTCGGCTTCGCCGGCAACTTCGGGTGGGACGGGCTCCTGATCGCACTGCTCGCCCGCAACCGGCTCCTCGTCGCGATCCCGATGGCGTTCGTGTTCGCCATGCTCCGGACCGGCTCGAGCTTCCTCGCGGCGACGGGCGTGAACCGGACGATGACCGACGTCGTCCAGGCGCTGCTCGTCCTTGCGCTCCTCGTTCCCCCGGCGATCCTATTCGTGCGAGATCGCCGTCGGAGCCTCAGAGCGGCGGCTGAGGACGGGGTCTGATGGACTTCTTCCACGCGCTCGGCGACATCTTCTCGGCGGAGGCGCTGTACATCAGCACCTTCCAACTCGGTGTGCTGTTCGCGTTCGCCGCCGGCGGTGAGTGGGTCGCCGAGCGAGCCGGCACGCTCAACATCTCGGTCGAGGGGATGTTGCTCGCGGGTGCGTTCGGTGCGGTCGTCGGCAACCACCTCGTCGCCAACTCGGCTGCCGGTCTGCTCGTCGGCGCACTGTTCGGGCTCGCCGTCGGCGCCCTCCAGGCCAATCTCAGCCACCGGTTGACGGCAAACGAGTTCGTCGTCGGGCTCGCGTTGAACGTGCTCGTCCTCGGGCTGACCGCGTTCCTGATGACGTCGTTCGACATCGGTGGTGCGCGCGCCTCGACCTGGACCATCCTGCTCCTGTCAGAGATCCCACTCGTCGGCGAGGCCCTGTTCGCTCGCCCGTGGCCCGGCTACCTCGTGTACTCGCTCGTGCCGCTCCTGTGGCTGCTCGTGTACCGGACTCGGTGGGGCCTCGAGGTGCGGGCGGTGGGGGAGGACCCGCAGGCGGCCGACGTGTCGGGGATCCACGTCAACGCCCGTCGTCGCCAGGCGGTGTACCTGGTCGGGCTGACCTCTGGGATCGGCGGGGCGTTCTTCGTGCTCGGCCAGGTCGGCTCGTTCCAGTCCGGCATGATCAACGGACGGGGGTTCATCGTGCTCGCCGCGGTGATCTTCGGCGGCTGGACGCTCCGCGGGACCATGACCGGGTGCGCACTGTTCGGCCTCGTCGAAGCGCTCACGATCGCGACGTCGGTCCAGGGGTACCGGATCGACCCGTTCATCCTCGACGCTGCGCCGTACGCCGTCGCGCTCGCCGTCGTGTTGCTGTTCGCCGCGAGGGTCCGCCAACCGCGGGCGCTGGCCGTGCCGTTCGTACGAGGGCTCACGTGACGGCGTCGGTCGAGCCGCGGACGACGATCGTGCGCGGGGGCGACGTCGTCACGATGGGCCCGACCCGCAGGGTGCTTCGAGGCGGTTCGGTCGCGTTCTCCGGCGACGTGATCGTCGGAGTCGGTTCGACATCGGAGCTCGCCGCACTCTTTCCCGATGCCGACGTCGTCGACGCCTCCGGGTGCATCGTCACGCCCGGGCTCGTCAACGCACACCAGCACTTCACGGGCGATCCGCTCGTCCGCTGCTGCATCCCCGACGACGTGACGAGCGATGTTGCGATCTTCGAATGGGCGGTGCCGGTGCACGGCGCCCACACGTCGATCGACGACGGTGTCGCGGCGGCAGTCACCGCGGTCGAGGCCGTGTCGAACGGGGTGACCACGCTGGTCGAGGCCGGCACGGTCGGCGATGCCGACGCTGTGGTCGCAGCGATGACCGACGTCGGCGTGCGCGGCACGATCGGGGTGTGGGGGTGGGACGTGGAGGACGGTCCGTTCGCTGCACCGGCCGACGAGGTGCTCGATCGTCAGCGTGCGATCGTCGAGCACTACCCGGCGGGCGGGCTCGTCGAGGGGTGGGTCACGCTTGTCGGTCACGACCTCGCTTCCGACGAGTTGTTCGCCGGCGCCGCCGACCTGTCACGCGAACTGGGAACCGGATTGAGCTTCCACATGTCGCCGTCGTCGAGCGACGCCGAGTCATACCTGCAGCGGACCGGCAAGCGTCCGTTGGTGCATCTCGACGACCTCGGCGTGCTCGGCCGCAACGTGCTCGTCGGCCACGGGGTGTGGCTCGACGACGCCGAGGTCGACATCGTGCTCGATCGTGACGTCGCGGTCGCCTCGTGCCCGTGGGCCTACCTCCGTCTCGCCCAGGGCATCACCCGGGCGGGTCGGCATGCGGAACTGATCGAGCGCGGCGGTCGGGTCGCGCTCGGTTGCGACGCCCACAACGCCGGCGACGCGGTCGACATCCTGCGCACAGCAGCCCTGCTCGCAGGGCTGGCGAAGGACCGCGCCGGCGACCCGACACGGCTCGGCGCCGATCAGGCGTTCGCGCTGGCGACGATCGAGGGCGCGAGGGCGATCGGGCTGGCCGACCGCATCGGCTCGATCGAGGTCGGCAAGCAGGCCGACCTCGTCGTGCATCGGACCGACGTCCCTGGCGGCTTCCCCGTCGGCGATCTCGCCCACCACCTCATCTGGGGCACCGACGGGCGAACGGTGCGCGACGTGTTCGTCGCCGGCCGCCGCATCGTGGACGACGGGCACGTCATCACCGTCGACGTCGTCGCGCTCCGTGCCGAGGCGGACGTTCGACGAGCTGCGCTCATCGAACGCGCCGGCATCACACCGCACCACCGCTGGCCCGATGTCGACGCCGGCTGACGCGCACGCCCGTGTCGTCCAGTGGTGACCGGTGTGAAACACGCCGTTCATCGGTTGGTCTTATGGTCAGACCATCTCTCGGGCCGGCCTCGCCGGCGCGACCGAGATCCGATGAGGACCACCGCACCATGCGACTGATGTCATGCGACTGACCGCGACACCCGACACCTGCTTCTGGGGACATCTCGACGCCGACATCGAGCCGGTGCTGCGCGTGGAGCCCGGCACCGAGGTGACGATCGAGGCGATCACGCACCACGCCGGCGACGCCCCCGACCTGATGATGGACGACGGCATCGAGGCGATCTGGAACGGGATCCCCGAAGCCGAGCGAGCGCCCGGCGTCCACGTCATGACCGGGCCGATCTCGGTCGCCGGCGCGATGCCCGGCGACACCTTGCGCGTCGAGGTCGTGTCGTTGGCGCCACGGCTGCCGTACGGCTCGAACGTCGCCGCGAACTGGGGTCTGTTCCACGAGCGGATGGGCAAGGAGCGGGTCACGATCTACGAACTCGTCGACGCTGCGACCTCGAGTGGTGCGCTGCACTTCCCGGCGACAGCCAGACCGATCTTCGGCTTCGACTTCCGCACCCTCGAGCTCTATGACGTCCCCGGCGTGGTGACCGAGCCTGATCGGTCGGCGCGCGAACCGTTCTCACGGCCGGCCGAGGTGCCGGTCCGGCCGCACCTCGGCGTGATGGGCGTGGCACCGGACGGAGTGCGACGCAGCAGCATCCCACCGGGGGTGTGGGGCGGCAACGTCGACAACTGGCGCTTCGGCGCGGGCGCGACGGTGCACTACCCGGTGTTCCACGAGGGCGCCGGGTTCTACGTCGGCGACCCTCACTTCGCACAGGGCGACGGCGAGATCTGCGGGACGGCGATCGAGGCGTCACTCGACGTGACCCTGCGGCTGTCGATCGCCGACGACGTCACCACGTCGTCGCCACTCCTCGTCACGAGCGACCGGTGGTACACGCACGGCTTCGGCGAGGGCGTGGCCGCGCTCCACGAGGCGATGGCCATGGCCGCCGACCTGATGCTCCAGTTGTTGGTCGACCGCGGTGGCTTCACGGTCGACGAGGCGTATTCGCTCGCGTCGGTGGCCGTCGACCTCGGCGTCACCCAGGTGGTCGACGGCACGGTCGGGTGTCACGCAGCCGTCGACTCGACGCTGCTTCGATCGTGATCGCGTCCCGATCGCTGCCACGCCATCGACGCGCGATGATCGAACGACCATGCGACTGACACCCCACGAACAGGATCGGT
>JBCBDK010000095.1:0-9738 GCA_038529675.1 Actinomycetota bacterium | reverse complement strand
CAGTCGCAGCCAGGCGTCGTCCGGGTTCGATCCACTCACGGGTCGAGTACGGAGCTCCTCGCAGGCGTCGTCGGCCCACGACCGTCGGCCCCGCTCGTCGAGCTTTGCGAGCAGACGGTCGTGGACCTCGAGGAGGTACTCGACGTCGGTCGCGGCGTAGTTGCGCTGGGCGTCGGTCAACGGACGGCGAAGCCAGTCGGTGAGTCGGTCGCCCTTTGCCGGCGTGACGCCAACCTCGCCTTGGAGGAGGGAGACGAGTGAGGGGGTGCCGTAACCGACGAAGCCCGCCGCCAACTGCGTGTCGAACATCCTGGCGGGAACCGAGCCCACTGCGTGAGTCAGGACGTCGAGGTCCTGCTGCGCGGCGTGGATGACACACAGCGAATCGGATGCGAACAGCCGGGCGAAGGGCGCGACGTCGACCGCGAGCGGGTCGATCAGCACGAGCTCCTGGTGCTGCTCCGAGTTCGTGGCGTCAGCGGCTCGGTGCCACGCCACCTGGACCAGCGCGAGCTTCGGGAAGTAGGTGCGCTCGCGATGAAACTCGGTGTCGAGTGCGTAGCGGTCACACGCGACGAGTTCGTCGACGATCGCATCGAGTTCGGCCTGATCGTCGATCCAGCGGTGCGCGATGGACGGTGCCGGCTCAGCCACCGGCGCCGCCTGCGCCACCGGACTCGACCGGGTGGCCCGACTCGGCCCAGGCGAGCGTGCCGCCGGCGACGTTGACCACGTCGTGACCTTGCGCAGCGGCGAACTCGCACGCTCGCAGGCTGCGTGCTCCCGACCGGCAGATCACGTAGGTCGGGCTGCCGTCGAACTGATCGAGCTGGTCGGGAACGGTGCCGAGCGGGACGAGCACGGCGTGTGGGGCCCGGGCCTCGACCCACTCGTGCTCCTCGCGCACGTCGATCAGGCGCACATCGGGACCGAGCGCGGCGAGGTCGTCGACGGAGATCTCCGGGATCGTCACGTCGAACGACCCTAGCGGCGCGAGGCGCACGAGATCAGCTCGTGTCGGGTCACACTGCGTCGGGTGAGCACGTGTCGGGTCGGTACGTGTCGGGGGCCGCCGACGTGTCGACGACGTCTGCCAGGTCGGCAGGCGTGTTCACGTTGTGCAGCGGGGCGGCGGGCACCTCGACCTCGGCGACATCGACGCGCTCCAGCACCCGGTGGAGCGCCCGCTCCCCGGCCCGAAACGCCGACTCGACCCGGTCGGTGACCTCGACCGACCAGATCGCACAGATCGGTTCGATCCGGTCGGTCCGGGCGACCACCACGTCGACCGGCGGTCCGTCCACCCACCGTTCGCGGAGCGGCGCCAGCACGGAGGCGTCGAGTCGGGGAATGTCGCACGGCACGACGATCGCGGCATCCACACCCGAACGCTTGCCGACGGCGCCGAGCGCGCCGAGAACCCCGCCGACCGGTCCCTCTCCGGGGTGGGCATCGGGCAGCACCGGCACTTCGAGCGAGGCGAGTGCGCCCGGGTCCCCTCCGTACACGATCGGACCGTCGAATCCGTTGGCGCGCAACGCGTCGAGCACGTGGGCGGCCATCGGGCGACCGCCGACCTCGACGAGTGCCTTGTCCCGACCCATCCGGCGGCTCGCGCCGCCGGCGAGCACGACGCCTGCGATCACGATCTCTCGACCACGCGTCGCCGACTCAGGTCTCGGGAATACCCGACGGGTCGAGCTGGAGCAGGAACTGCTCACATCGTTCCGCCTCGTCGGTCTCACCGATCTCGGCAGCCATGGCGCCCAACCCGCGTAGCGAGCGGAGGAACCCGTGATTGGTCGGCTCGGCCCACCGGACGTAGCCCGAGCCGCGCCAACCGTTGGCGCGCAGGGTGTCGAGCCCTCGGTGATAGCCGACGCGGTACGCCGCATACCGTTCGATCGTGTCGCGACCGAGGTCGCCGAGCGTGGCCCAACCGTCGAGGAACCGCGGCGAATCGGCGACGACTATGGCAACCGCGGCGCGCCGGTCGGACTCGGGCCCGTCCATCGCTGCGGCGAGACGCTCGCTGTCGACGTGGTCGGGCGCGGGCAGCACGGTCGTCGGGATGCCGGAGGAGAACTGGATGGGCTGATCGCTCACCGTCTCGATCGTACGGACTCGGGCCGGTGGTCGTCGCTCCGGCGTCGCGAACCGGTCGGGCAGCGTCCGGCGTGATCGCGGTGACGGCCGACGACGGGTCGGCGTGTCTACGATGCGCTCCGTGTTCGGTCTCAGCCTCGACGCCGCCAAGAACATCGCCATCGTCGTGGTCGTCGTGTTCGTCCTCGGCGGTGTCGCTGCGGCGTGGGTGATGAAGACCATCGTGCAGAAGCTGGTGGTCGCCGGACTGCTGGCCGTGCTCGCCTTCGCGGTCTGGTCACAGCGCACCTCGCTGCAGGACTGCGCCGACAAGGTGAAACAGAACATCGCACTCGACGGAACGAACCCGACCTTCCTCGACACCGACTGCTCGTTCTTCGGTACCACGGTCACGATCTCCGATCCCCGCACACCCGACGGCGACGACGCCTGACCGGCGCTCGACGCGTCGCCAGACGAGCCGTGGGCCCGACGAACCGATCGCTCGCGGTCTTCACGGCGGCCAAGGCAGTGTCGAACACTGCACTCCGGTGGGCACCCCCGTTCCTTCCGACGCTCGAACGGGCGTTCGGTGCCAGCACGGCGCAGCTGGCGACCGCACTCGGCGTCGCCGAGGCGGGCGGGCTGAGCACGCTCGCCATCGGACGCCGCCTCGATCGAGGTCAAGAGCGGAGGATCGCGATCGTTGGGATCGGTGTGGTCGCGATCGGCGCGCTCGTTGCGCTGATCGGCACGACGGCGACGTTCGCCGTGTCTGCGTTCCTCGTCGTCGTGGGTGTCGCGAACCTGACGACGGCGGGTCACGCCTGGCTCGGACGCCGCGTCCCCTACGACCGCCGAGCGCGCGCCATCGGCGTCTTCGAGACGTCGTGGGCCCTGTCGTTGCTGGTCGGCGCTCCGATCGTCGCCGGGCTCATCGCGGTGTTCGGCTGGCGCGGGCCGTACGTCGCGTTCGTCCTCGGTTGTACGGTGGCGGCGCTCCTGCTCGTGCGGTACCTCGACCACGATCCGATCGATCCACCTGCGACCCCTGGCTCGACCACGATCGATCCGGCCGATCCAGCCCACCGTTCGGCGTTCCCGCCGGCGACGACTCGACCCGATGCCGCAGCATGGGCGACGATGGGTGGGTCTGCGTTGACGGCGATGGCGGGGTTGTCGGTGTTCGCCATCAGCGGCGCCTGGCTCGACGATGCGTTCGGCGTCCCGACCGGCGGCCTCGGTCTCGTGGCGATGGGCTTCGGCGCGATCGAACTCCTGTCGAGCATTTCGTCGGCGGGGTTCGCCGACCGCCTCGGGAAGCGGCGAACGACGATCGCCGCGCTCGTCGTGCTCGCGCTCGGCCTGGCGATCATGACGTCGGCGGACGACTCACTGGCGGTCGGGATCGTCGGACTGCTCGCGTTCCTGTGTGGCTTCGAGTACGCGATCGTCACGTCGTTCTCGCTGGTCAGCGAGGCGATGCCGACCGCTCGCGGGGTCACGATCTCGTACTCCAACGCGATCGGAACGCTGGCCCGATCGGTCGGCGTGATCACCAGCGGCGTGCTCTACGAGGCCCATGGCATCGGTGGGACGGTCGCGCTGTCCGCCGTCGCCACGGTCGGCGCCATCGCGCTCCTCACGGCCGGTCGTCGTTCCTGAACCGACGACGAACACCGCGAAGCTCAACACGCGACGACGAACCAGCTCAGGCGACGGACGGCTCAGTCGACCTGGACGAGCCGGAGGACATCGGTCGCCGGCCGCTGCCGACTCGCGCCCCGACCGTGATCGGGCGCGCCGGCGAGCACGAGCACGGTGTCACCGTGGCAGATCGTGCCGTGACGGAGCGCTGTCTCCACGGCGAACCACACCATGTCGTCGGTCGAGTCGTAGACCTCGACGACCACCGGCTCGACACCCCAGATCACCGCCATCCGGCGGGCCATCTCGGGGTCGGGCGCAAGGCCGACCATGCCGGCCTCGGGGCGGAACCGGGCCATTGCGCGGGCGGTCCGGCCCGAGCGTGTGCAACACAGGATGGCCGACGCTTCGGCGTCCTCGGCTGCCTGCGACGCCGCGTGGGTGAGTGCCATCGTGATCCGTTCGCCGTGGCCGGCGGCGTCGACGCGCTGCTCGCGGCCCAGTCGGTTCGCCCACGCCCGATAGCTGGCCTCGGACTCCGCCCGTTCGGCGACGGTCGCCATCGTCTCGATCACGCCGACCGGATCACGTCCGATCGCCGTTTCGCCCGACAACATCACCGCGTCCGTGCCGTCGAAGACCGCGTTGGCCACGTCGCTCACCTCGGCGCGGGTCGGTGACGGCGAGGTGATCATCGACTCGAGCATCTGGGTGGCGGTGATGACCGGCACGCCTTCGCTGACGCAGTGGCGCACGATGCGCTTCTGCAGATGGGGGACGTCTTCGATCGGGCAGTCGATACCGAGATCACCGCGGGCGACCATCACCACGTCCGATGCAGCGACGATCTCCTCGAGATTCGCCACCGAGGCGGACGTCTCCATCTTGGCAACGAGCTGCGCCCGATCCCGGACGAGTTCACGGACCTTCGCGACGTCCACGGCCTCACGGACGAATGAGACCGCGATGAACTCGACGCCTGCTGACGCCATGGTCTCGGCCAGGACGAGGTCCTCGTCGGTCGGTGTGGTCAACCGCATCGAGTCCGACGGGATGTGTACGCCCGGCGACCCGTTGCCGCGTCCGCCGGTCTCCACCATCGCGGTCGCGTGATCGTCGCGGATGGCGGTCACCCGGAGGCAGATCGCCCCGTCGCCGAGCTGGATGTGGGCGCCGACCCGCAGATCGTCGAGCAGCGTGGGGTAGTCGACGGCGATCGTGCCGGCATCGCTCGGCCCGCCGCCGGGAGCGAGGTGGATCGTCGCCGCCGGTTCGAGTGCAACGCCGCCATCGGGAAACTTCCCGGCCCGGATCTTCGGACCGGGGAGGTCCGCGAGCACGCCGACGTGTCGTCCGAGTTCGTCCGACACCGCCCGAACGTCCTCGAGCCGCCGAAGGTGACTCTCGACATCGCCGTGGCTCAGGTTGAGCCGGACGACATCGACGCCGGCGGCGATCAGCGCTCGTAACGAGGCTCGGGTCTCGCTGGCCGGCCCGACCGTCGCCACGATCTTCGTTCGTCGACTCATGTGTGCTTGTCTATCGCTCGATGGAACTCTTGCTCGTCCGACATGCCCTGCCGGTCCGCCGCGAACTGACCGAGGGCGTCGCGGATCCCGGGCTCGCCGACGAAGGCCACGCACAAGCCAAGCTGCTCGGTGAGTACCTCGGCGCAGAGGAGCTCGATGCCGTCTATGCCTCCTCACTGCGTCGTGCGCAGCAGACTGCGACGCCCGTGGCCACCGCCTGTGGGCTGGACGTCGTGATCGAGTCCGGCGTGGCCGAGTACGACCGAGCGAGCAGCGAGTACGTCCCGGTCGAGGAACTGAAGGCGGCGAACGACCCGCGCTGGCGGGCGATGCTCGACGGGGAGTGGGATCCAGAGAGCGACGAGACCCGCGAGGAATTCGAGGGTCGGGTGCTCGACTCGATCGAGCGCATCATCGGCGCACACGGTGGTCAACGCGTCGCCGTCGTCTGCCATGGCGGCGTGATCAACGCCTACCTCTCGCACATCCTGGACCTGCCTCGCGGCGACGGCTCGTTCAGCCGCGGCTTCTTCTACCCCAACTACACCTCGATTCACCGCGTGATGGCCTCCTCGAGCGGCGTCCGGTCGATCCTCACGATCAACGAGACCGCCCACCTCCGAGGCTCTGGCCTGCCCGTCGGCATGGGCGCACGAGGTTGACGATGACCGCAGCATTCGACCTCGACGACCTGATCGGTTACCTCGACGCATCACCGTCGCCGTTCCACGCTGTGGCATCGACCGTGGCCCGGCTCGGCGCCTCGGTGCAGCTCGACGAAACCGATGCGTGGAGCGAACTCCCGTCGCGTGGCCACGTCGTCCGCGACGGCGCGCTGATCGCGTGGGCGGTGCCGGACGGTGCAGCGGCGACCAGCGGATTCCGGATCGCCGGCGCGCACACCGACTCCCCCGGTCTCAAGGTCAAGCCGCATCCCGACACCGGCGCGTACGGCTGGCGCCAGCTCGCTGTCGAGGTGTACGGCGGCATCCTCAACAACACCTGGCTCGACCGCGACCTGGGCATCGCCGGCCGCGTGATCGGCGCCGACGGGCGCTCCGCGTTGGTCCACGTCGACGAACCGGTCGCACGCGTCCCCCAGCTCGCCGTGCATCTCGACCGCGGCGTCAACGCCGACGGCCTCAAGCTCGACGCTCAGCAGCACCTCATCCCCGTGTGGGGGGTGGGCGACGTCGAGGCAGGTGGGTTCGCGTCCTGGATCGGCGCTCGCGCAGGGCTCGACGGCCCGGCCGCCTGGTGGGAGCTGTGCCTGGTCGACGTCCAGGGCGCAGCAGTCCTCGGCGCCGACCGTTCGCTGCTCACCTCGGCCCGGCTCGACAACCAGCTCTCGTGCTGGGCGGCGACCGCAGCCCTCGCCGAGGCCGATCCCACCGAGCAGATCGCACTGATCGTGCTGAACGACCACGAGGAGGTCGGTTCGGCGTCGACCACCGGCGCGCAGGGCCCGTTCCTCGAGTCAGTCCTCGAGCGGATCGTGCTCGCCCTGGGAGGCGATCACGACGACCTGCACCGTGCGCTCGCCGTGTCGTCGTGTGTGTCGGCGGACAACGCACACGCCGTACACCCGAACTACCCGGAACGCCACGAGCCGGGCCACCGGCCGATCGTCAACGGCGGGCCGGCCTTGAAGGTGAATGCGAACCAGCGCTACGCCACGTCGGCCGACACCGCGGCCGCGTTTCAGCGAGCGTGCGATACGGCCGGGGTGCCGTGGCAGGTCTTCGTGTCGCGCAACAACATGCCGTGCGGATCGACGATCGGGCCGTTGACGGCAACTCGGCTGGGCATCCCCACCGCCGACGTGGGCGTTCCTCAGCTCTCGATGCACTCGGCTCGCGAGCTCTGCGGGGCGGAGGATCCACTCCACCTGGCGGCGGCGCTCTCCGTCTACCTCGCCTCGGAGTCCTCGTAGCTCGCAGCCGCCTGGCTCGTCGACGAGCGGGGTGCATCGGGGTCGGCGATCGCCTGCGCCTGGTCGAACAGCTCCTGCAGGTCGGCGTGCAGGCGTTCGGTCGCCGCGGTGAGTGCGGCGCGGCTCGCCCGGCCCCGCTCGTTCGTCTCGACCTCGAACGGTTCCCCGATGATGACGTGCACCTTCTTCGGGTACACGAATTTCGCGCCACGGGGCATGACGCGGGCCGAACCGCCGATCCCGACCGGCACGATCGGCACGCCGGCTTTCGACGCCACGTACACCGCACCTTCGAACAGCGGCTGGATGATCGGCCCATCCTTGCGCTCACCCTCGGGATACAGCACGAGCGGCTCACCGGCCTGTAAGACCTCGATGCACCGACGAAGCGCCTCGCGGTCGGCGGTGCCGCGCGAGACCGGGAACGCTCCGAGGGCCGAGAACAACCGGCCCAGCCGCGGGTACTTCCACATCGAGTCCTTGCCCATGAACCGCATCCGACGGGTCTGGACCGCAGCCGAGATCGGCGTGTCGATGTAGCTGCGGTGGCTCGGGGCGAACACGTAGCCGCCCTCCGTCGGCAGCCGTTCGATCCCGTCGACCGACATCCGCGTGTACACCTTGGTCGAACCGGCCACGACCAGTCGGCCGAACCGGTACAGCAACCGGTACGGCAGCGAGTGCCCCGCCATCGTGGTGTCGACCTTGGTCATCGGCTTACTCGGCTTCGGCACGACGCGATGCCGGCAGCATCGCGAGGACGTGGTCGACGACCTCGACGATCGTCATGCCCGTGGTGTCGACGACCGTGGATCCGGCGGCTTCGGTGAGCGGGCTGTCGGCGCGGGAGGAGTCCTTGCGGTCCCGTTCGATGATCGACGCCTCGACCTCGTCGACGTCACCGCCGATCTCGGCCACCCGCCGTTCGGCTCGCACACGAGCCGATGCGGTCACGTACAGCTTCAGATCCGCGTCGGGGAAGACCACCGAGCCGATGTCGCGACCCTCGATCACACCACCACGGCGATCGGCCACCCACGCTCGCTGCCGACGGACCATCTCGGCCCGAACCGCGCTGTTGGCGGCGACCGCGCTCACCGCACCGGTCACTTCCCGCCCACGAATCGCCGCGGTCGCGTCCTCACCGTCGACCACGACGATGTCGGGGGCGATGTCGCCGGCGGTGGGCTCGCCGTGGCGGCCGTCGAGTGGTGGTCCGACGTGCAGCTCGACCTCGGCGACGACGTCGGCGACCGCATCGAGATCGGACGGTTCCACGCCCCGGCGGAGGACCGCGTGCGTCACGCCGCGGTACATCGCGCCGGTGTCGAGGTAGCCGAGCCCCAGCCGAGACGCGACCGCCCGGCCGACCGTCGATTTGCCGGCGCCGGCCGGGCCGTCGATCGCGATGATCACGCCGATGCCCTCCCCGTCTCGCTCAACCGCAGCGCCGCTCACCACGACACCCCGAGCGGCCGACCCTCGTCGTAGCCGGCGGCACCCTGCACGCCGACGACCGCACGGTCATGGAACTCGGGCACCGTCGATGCACCGGCGTAGGTGCACGCGGAGCGCACACCCGCCACGATCTGGTCGATGATGTCCTCGACCGAGGGACGCTCGGGGTCGAGGTACATCCGCGACGTGCTGATCCCCTCCTCGAACAGCTCCTTGCGGGCCCGGTCGAACGCGGCCTCGGTACGGGTCCGATTCTTGACCGCCCGGTTCGACGCCATCCCGAAGCTCTCCTTGTAGAGCCGACCGTCCGGATCGCGCAGCGTGTCGGCCGCCGACTCGTAGGTCCCGGCGAGCCAGGAACCGACCATCACGTTCGATGCACCACCGGCGAGCGCGAGTGCGATGTCGCGGGGGAAGCGAACGCCGCCGTCCGCCCAGATGTGCCCACCCGACGCCGACGCCTCGGCAGCGCATTCGAGCACGGCGCTGAACTGCGGTCGGCCGACGCCGGTCATCATCCTCGTCGTGCACATCGCGCCCGGGCCGACGCCGACCTTGACCACGTCGGCGCCCGCCTCGATCAGTTGCCGAGTGCCCTCGGCGGTGACCACGTTGCCGGCCACGATCGGCACGTCGGGAACCACCGCGCGCACGGCTTCGACCGCCTCGAGCGTGCGGGTCTGATGGCCGTGGGCGGTGTCGATCACCAACACGTCGGCCCGCGCCGCCGCCAGCCCCTTCGCACGGGTGGCGGGATCGCCGTTGATTCCCACTGCGACGGCGACCATCAGGCGGCCGTCGGCGTCGACCGCCGGTCGGTAGATCGTCGACCGCAGCGCGCCCTTGCGAGTGAGGACGCCGAGGAGCCTCTCGTCTGCGTCGACGACCGGGGCGACGTGGAGCCGCCGCTGCCCGAGCAACTCGAAGGCGGTCGCCGGGTCGACGTCGGGGGCGAGGATGTGCAGGTTCGACGACATCACGTTGGTGAGTTGCGTGAACCGGTCGAAGCCGTCGGCGTCCTTCTCGGTGAACACGCCGACCGGGCGCCCGTCGTCCACGACGACGACAGCGCCGTGCGCTCGCTTG
>JBCBDK010000094.1:0-9739 GCA_038529675.1 Actinomycetota bacterium | reverse complement strand
GCGGGGAGCGGGCACAGTACGATCGGACCCCGGTATGCCACCTCGTCTTCGTGGAAAGTGGGCGCTCGGGATCGTCCCGCGCAACTTCACCTGGGTCATCAAGGACCAGTTCGCCATCTGTGAACGCCCTGGTGGCGTGGGTGATCACCATCGTCGTGTCCGCCGCCAGGAGGAGATCATCTGGCTGCGCGAGAACGGCTTCGGCTGTGTCATCTCGATCATCGCCGCACCGCACAACCTGCACAACTACGACGAGTTGCAGCTGCCGTATCGGCACCGCCCGTTCAACCAGGAGCACCCCGATCCGTATCTCGCTGCGCTCTACACCGAACTGCGCGAACTGCTGAACCACGGCACGAAGGTCCTCCTCCACGCCGAGGAGCTCGGCGACCGCGTCTACGGCGTGGTCGGCGGCTACATCCGGTGGTCGGGCATGGTCGAGGAGGCCACGGCGGCCACGCAGATCACCGAGCGGATCGCCGGCCGAGCACTCGACCCGTTCGCCCGCGAGATCATTCTCCGCGCACACCAGCTGCGCTGAGGCTGCGATGAGTCAGACCGCAAACTGGTATCCGGACCCGAACGGTCGACACGAGCTCCGCTACTGGGACGGCCAGCGATGGACCGACCACGTCAGCAACGGCGGCGTCACTGCGACCGACCCGGTCGCATCCGGCCCTGCACCCACCGAGTCGAAGATGGACATGATCGACGCGGGGCTCACCGTCGGCAACGAGGGCGACCCCAATCGGATCCGTGAGCAGCTCACCGGCGACGGGTACCGCGGCGTCGGACTCGATGCGCCAGCCGCTGGTGGTGGCGGGACGATCTTCGACGAGCCGATCCTGGTGGTGAACCAGAAGGCGAAGCTCATCGAGCTGAACAACCAGTACTCGGTGTTCGATCAGCACGGGCGCCAGATCGCCGCCGTCGAACAGGTCGGCCAGTCGACGATGAAGAAGGTCGCTCGGCTCGTCGCCAGCGTCGATCAGTTCATGACCCACCAACTCCAGGTGCGCGACGCCGCCGGCGGCGTGCTGCTCAACATCACGCGGCCGCGCAAGCTGATGAAGTCCACGGTCGTGATCGCCGACGGCGACGGTCAAGAGCTCGGCCGCATCGTCCAACAGAACGTGATCGGGAAGATCAACTTCTCGATCGAGTCGAATGGCCATGCGCTCGGGGCGATCAAGGGCGAGAACTGGCGGGCGTGGAACTTCCGGATCGAGAACACCGCCGGCCAGGAGATCGCTCGGATCACCAAGACCTGGGAGGGTCTGGCGAAGACGATGTTCACGACCGCCGACAACTACGTCGTGCAGTTCCACCAACGTCCGGCCGAGCCGCTCAACTCGCTGATCGTCGCGTCCGCGCTGAGCGTCGACACGGCGCTGAAGCAAGACAACCGCGGCCTGGGCTGACCCGACCGAGCTCGCCATCGACGAGGGGCCGACCCGCGCCACCGACCAGGTGGCGGTGACCCGGTACGCCGGTTCCCGGAAGGTGGCGCTCGATCGGGATCGCCCACCCGACCGTCGGTGGGGCAGATCGCTGCGGCGTGTTCGTGGGACACTGGCCTGATGCCTGGCCCTCCTCCGCTCGTCCTGGTCATGGGGGCCACGGGGTACATCGGGGGCCGCCTCGTCGGCGAGTTGCTCGACGCGGGGTACCGCGTGCGGTGCCTGGCTCGGACACCCGCCAAGCTGGAATCCGCTGCATGGCGGGACGAGGTCGAGGTCGTTCAGGGCGATGTCGAAGGAGATCTGACGCATGCCGCGGACGGGGTCCGGGCGATCTACTACCTCGTTCACAGCATCGGTGAGGGCGACGACTGGACGAAGCGCGAGGCCGGGGCGGCAGCGAACGTGCGCGACGCAGCCGCCGCTGCCGGCGTCGATCGGATCGTCTATCTCGGCGGGCTCGGTGCCGGCGACGAGGAGGTCGACCTGTCGCCCCACCTGCGGAGCCGGCATCGCGTCGGAGAGGTGTTGGCCGATGGGCCGGTACCGGTGACCGAGTTGCGGGCGGCGGTGATCATCGGATCGGGCAGCGCCAGCTTCGAGATGTTGCGCTACCTCGTCGAAGTGCTGCCGGTGATGGTGACGCCGAAGTGGGTCGACACCCGCTGCCAGCCGATTGCCGTACGCGATGTGTTGCGCTACCTGGTGGAGGTGTTGTCGGTCGATGCCTCAGCGGGTCGCGTGCTGGAGATCGGCGGGCCCGATGTTCTGACCTACCGCGAGATGATGGCGGTCTACGCGGAGGAGGCCGGACTGCGTCCGAGGGTCGTGATCCCGGTACCCGTGCTGACACCGCGTCTGTCGTCGCTGTGGGTCGGGCTGGTGACGCCGCTGCCGCGATCGTTGGCTCGGCCGCTGGTGAGCAGCCTGGTCAACGAGGTGGTCGTGCGTGACGACTCGATCCTCGAGCTGTGTTCCGGACCGCGGATCGGTTACCGCCAGTCGGTGCAGCTCGCGCTCCGGCGGGTCGAGGCCCGGAACGTGACGACGAGCTGGAGCGGCGCCGGGATGACGTCGGTCGCTGCACCGCTCCCGACCGACCCGGGATGGTCGGGCGGCTCGGTGCTTCGGGACGTGCGCGAACGCACCGTGCGGGCCAGCCCGGAAGACGTGCATCGGACGGTTTGTGGCGTCGGTGGGACGCGCGGCTGGTACTCCGGCGAGTGGCTGTGGGAGCTCAGGGGGCTGATGGACAAGATCATCGGCGGTCCGGGCATGCGGCGCGGGCGGCGCGATCCCGATCGGCTCCGCATCGGGGACGCCGTGGACTTCTGGAGGGTCGAGACGATCGAGCCCGAGGTGCTCCTGCGCCTCCGCGCCGAGATGCGATTGCCCGGCGTCGCTGCGTTGGAGTGGCGGATCGAACCACTTCCCGACTCGGCCGGCTCGGCACGCTGCAGGCTCGTGCAGACGGCCACGTTCGTCCCGCGAGGTTTGTGGGGCCGGGCGTACTGGTATGGCGTCGCACCATTCCACACGTTCGTGTTCCCCGGTCTGGTCGACGGCCTCAAGGACGCTGCAGAGCAGGCAGGCCGCGTCCCGACCGAGACGGCTGCGGCGATGTGATCGGTGTACGTCCCTCCTTCCCCACGACTGAAGCTGCCGTTCCCATGCCAGGCACCAACTCAGCGGGCCGAACGTCGAAGCCCTGCGAGGCCGACCACGGCGACGATCCCGTGGCTCGCGACGACGGCCGCGGCGAACCACACCCCGACGTCGCGGCGGTTGCCGATCACATGCGCCAGAACGGGCGCCACCAGGATGCCGGTCGCGATGATCGCACCGATTCCCAGGAGCAAACGGTGGTCGCCGCGTCCGCGCGCATCGGCGACGATCGCAGCAACGGGAATCTGAACGGCAACGCCGAGGAACAACCACCGCAAGACGATGGTGCCCTCCTGGCGATAGTCGGACCCGAACACCGACAAGACCAGCGGTGTCACAACGATCAACACGGCGACCACCGGAAGTGCCCGCTTCCACGCAGCGGTGATGTAACTCCGCGTCGCATCGCGCGCTGTCCCATCGCGCGACGACTGCGCCACCGTCAACGGTCGCATGAAGGCGTCGACGGCCGTCATCGAGATGAGGCCGATCGTCCAGGCGACGAAGAACGCTGCACTGACCGCGTCCTCAGACCACGACGTCACGAGGATCGGCGGAGCGACCACCCACACCATCATCAGCAGGCCGGCCAGGTAGTGCAACGGCGCGAAGCGGCGGACCTCGCTCCAGTCGACCGAATCCGTTTGCGCATCGGCGACGCCCGTGGTGCTCCATCGGGTGATCAACACGGTGGTCGGAACGCCGACGGCAACGCCTGTCAGCATCCACGCTCCGAGGATGCCGTCGGACCAGCCGGTCGACGCGAACACGACGAGCAGCGCGAGCTTGCCGGCGCCGAACAGCAGGTTCTTGGCGGGCACCGCCGCGGTGCGGCCGATACCGACCAGGATCCCGTCGTGCAGCCCGGGCAACGCAACGATCAACACCCACGCGGCAGCGAACCAGGCGAACTCACCTCGGTCGATTGCGCCGAGCCAGCCGTCGGCCGGCAGCGCCACGAATGCCAATCCGGCAACGGTCGTCGTTGCGACGACCACGGCATAGGCCCGCTTGATCAGCGTGGCCCGATGGCGAGGGTAGGCGGCGAGATACCGGGTCGCAGCGCCGGGGAGTTCGAGCAAGCTGATGTCGGCCAGCAGCGTGACGAGCGCCAGCGTCGAGCCGGCGGCGGCGACCTCCGCAGCGTCGAAGCGGCGCGCTGCAACGACCCAGAACAACATGCCCAAGGCTGCGGTGAGCGCACTGTTCGCAATCAGCAGATAGCTGTCGGCGAAACGTGTGCTGGCCACCGGATCGTCGGCGAGCGGAGCCGCCTGCGCAGACACCCGAGACCCTCCCCCGACCTAGAGAGTTGCCCGGAGAAGCGCGTAGGCCTCGGCGTATCTCACGCCGATTTCCGTGCCTCGCCACTCGGCCAGCGCAGTGACCGCCTCGGGTGATCGAACGTGTGGCGCGACCCGCGCCTGGCTTCGGTACGTCGCAAGCCCCTGCAGCTTCCGGTCAAGCGTGTCCGAGATGTCGTGGAACACACTGGGGCGCTCAGGCTGGATCGTCGACCAGGTCAACTTCGACGACTCGTACACCAAGACCATCGGCGCGATCCAGCCGCCGAACGACGGGGCGATCGGCCGCAATGCCGCAACCGCTGCTGCGAACATCTCCTGGTGGTCCTGGTCGTAGTCGCCGCCGGACGGAACCAGCACCAGCTGCGGCCGGTCGGAGCGCACGTGCCGCTCGATCCACGACACCACTTCCCGACGCGGCATGACGTCCAACCGCTCGACGGCGTCCTGGTTCTCGTAGAGCACCTCCCAGTCGAACCCGAACAGCTCGGCGACGTCCGCGACCTCCCGCCGCCGTTCCTCGTAGCTCACTGCACCGTGGCCGGCGTGGGTCATGCCGTCGAGCGTGGCGTACAGCACCCGAACGTCGGCACCGTGGTCGGCGAGAGCCGCCATCAGTCCACCGCAGCCCAGCACCTCGTCGTCGGCGTGCGGGGCGATGATGAGCGCCCGTGCGATGCCTCCGACATCAAACACGGGCGGCAGTCGACGAGTCGATGCAGTCGTCGACGAGCTCGATGAGGGATTCGGTCGGCTGCCACCCGAGTGCCGTCGCTGCGCCGAGCACCGGGATCTTCTCGATGGAGTGGGCGAGCTCGTACAGCGGGCCGTGGATGTCCTTCGGATCGCACATTTCGATCGTCGACGACGAGTTCGCCCGACTGACGAACAACTCCGCGAGCTCGCCGACCGAGGTCTCGTTGTCGGGGTTCCCCACGTTGAACACCAGGTCGGGTGCGGCAAGCGCCCGCATGCCGAAGTCGCACACGAACCGGGCGACGTCGTCGACCGACGTGAACGCCCGGGTCTCGATGCCGTCGGCGAAGACCGTCAGCGGGCGTCCGTCGACGACCTGATCGCCGAAGGTGGGGAACACGAAACCGCCATCCGGGAGTTGCCGCGGTCCGACGACGTTGAACGGTCGCACGACGATCGCCTCGCCGCTCCGCCCGAAACGGTTGGCGACCATCGCCTCGCCGAGTGTCTTGGCCAGAGCGTACTCGACGCGCACGTTGTAGCCGGCCGGGGTGTGCAGCGTGTCGGGCTCGGCGAGCAGGCCGGAGCGGCCGTACACCTCCGCCGAGGAGAAGTAGATCAATGGGATCGACGCCTGGTGGCAGGCGCTGATGATGCGATGGGTCGTCTCGATCATCATGGCGCCGATGACGCCGCCCATTTCCAGGATCCCGGCGGGGCCGACTGCCGACGCAGCATGCACCGCGACGTCCGCTCGGGCGAGGCGGGTCGGGTCGGCACAGAACTCCTCGGCGGAGATGGCGTGCACGGTGCAGCCCGGCTGGCGCTCGTACTGCTCGCCCGAGACGCACGCCGCCGCCAGCGAGTCCACGACCGTGACCTCCACCCCGCTCGAGAGATACCGGTCGACGACCGACGATCCGATGAAGCCCAGTCCACCGAAGACCACCGCCCGTTGCACTACCCGTTCCGCCACCTCCGCAAGCTAGCAAGCAGGTACGCCGGCGGTCCGAGCGATCTCGCAACGGCCGTCGTCGCCGACTCGGACACGGTGGGTTTCGCACCGAAGTCGCCACGGTCGGTCTCGAGCGATGGACGATGGAGTCCCGGCAACAACCGGGGGAGTTCGCGTAGCAGATTCGTCCGGAACTCCGCGACCTTGCGCTGCGTCATCAGCGACGCCGTGAGCCCGATGCCGTAGCGCCACAGAATCGAACGCATGGTCCGTCCGTCGTAGTCCTCGGCGTTCCAACCGATGGCAGCGGGCTCGAAGGCGACACGTCCGCCCGACGTACAGATCCGCCAGACGAACTCGAGGTCCTCCCCGTTGTAGACCGGCGTGCCCGGACCCAGACGCTCATCGAAGCCATCCAGCGATCGCATCGACTCGGTGAGAAACGACATGTTCGATCCATGGGCCAGCGCCAGCGAGAACGGGAGTGCGGTTCCAGGCTCGCGGCTCCACGACAGGACCTGCGGCGTGAAACCCGGCTTCCAGCCCGACCCGATCAGCCCCTCGAACCGACGCTGGACGTCGTTGTCGAGGTAGAGCGGCGGACAGACCCCCGTGACACCGGCGACCTCGTGGCTGCGGGAGAATCCGCGGGCGACCGCTCGACGCCAGAGCGGATCGACCACGATGTCGTCGGAAAGGAACGACGTGACGTCGTACTGGGCTCGACGCAACCCGAGGTTCCGCGCCCGCGACAGCCCGGGGATCGGCGTCGAGAGACAGGTCACTCGATCGTCGTGTCCGAAGGCCTCGGCCACCGCGTCCGGTGTCGCCGTGGTCGTCGAGCCGTTGTCGACGACGATGACCTCGACCGGTGCGTCGCCCTCGGCGGCGAGCACCGCCTGAGTACAACGGACCACGTCGTCGGGGCGTTCCCGCGTGCCGATCACCACACTCTGGGCCCGCGCCGGATATGTCGCGACGCGCTGCTGCTCACGTCGACGGCGCTCCGGCCTCGGCGGCTCGAGTGTGGCCAGTACGTCGCTCAATTCGACGTGGGCGCGCTCGACGCCAGGCAGGTCGACGCCCAGGAGGCCACCCGGCTCGGCGTCGCCGCGGAGCAGGAGGCGCGCATGCGTGTACCGCTCATCGGCGTGACGGCCCGCCGGCAGCCTCCATCGCGGCCAGTCGGTGAGCTCGACCTCGGCGACCAGCGTCGGGATGTGAGACGTCGTCGGATGCGACGGTTGCCGATCGTGCGTCCGCGCCCGCCGCCTCATCGTCGCAACGTAGCCCCACTGCGCCGCGGTCGTCGTCGATCGATGACACCGGAGCGGCGGATGATCCGAACCGTTCGGCGAGCTGGGAGAGTTCGGCGGACGGCGACGGCGCGACCGCGCCGTTGAAAGCGGATCGTGGTCGCACATGATTCCGGCTCGCACGCAACGCTCGGCGGCTCCGACCGCAGCGCATGCTCCGGCGCCAACGAGCGAACGTGCGACGTCGCGCGAACCGTGATCGCCGATCGAGTCGGCGCAGCGTCGCTACTCGCCGAAGAATCGGACGTACGGAGCGCGCTGGAGGAGGTGGAACGCGTCGCGGGGAACGTTGCCGGGCCGATACTCGAAATGGCAGTGGAAGTTGTCCGAGTCGTTGCCGGCACCGGACGTTCCGGTCTCGCCGACGGTGCCGATGATCTGACCCTGCTCGACACGATCGCCGACCTCGAGGTCGTCGGCGTGGGTCTCCATGTGGAAGTACTTGTAGACGACGTCGTTCTCGTCGTCGTAGAGGGTCCAGCCGTTGCCGGCACCGAAGGTCTTGCCGGAGTCGACGTACTTCTTCGTCAACACGCCGCTGACGACGGCCTGCAGCGGCAGGCCCTGGTCGGCCATGATGTCGACCGCTTCGTGCGAGCGAGAGCATCCGCTGCGGCACGCCCCGAAGTTGTCGAGGACGAGGCAATCGTCGTCGGGGCCGACCACGATCGGGAACAGGATCTCGCCCTCGGCGAGCGGAATCGTCGTCGTCGGTGCGGGGGTCGTGGTGGTCGGCGTCGGCTCGGGATGTGGTTGCCGGTCCGCCGACTCGAGTGCCGAGCCGGGTTCGACCAGCGCACCGAGCACGCTCGGGTTCGCCCCGACCGTCACCCGCCCGAGGCCGTACGCACCGACGCCAGCGGCGACCGCACCGAACAATCCGCGGCGGCTGACACGACGGCGACCGGGCGCGTCGGACGCAGTGTGCTCCTGCCCTGGTTCGTCGTCGAGGTGCTCGGTCATGTCGGTGAGGTTTCGTGGCGTTGTCGGTCGGTGCGTCCGGGCATGCCGGAGCAAGCTCCGTGTCAGAGTGATCGGCGCGTGACGCAGCCGACTTGACGATCGTGTGATGCCGACGAACACAATATGACGAAAAGATGACGTTCCGCACATCGCGGCACGCGGTCAGCCCGGTCAGCCCCCACAACCCGATGCCGCGGCGAGCCGGACGGCGCCCGGAATCGGCATGAGCGGAACCGGGTCCAGTGCGATGCCGTCGCGAGGAATCACGCTGTCGACCCACACCTCGAAGTGCAGATGCCGCCAGCTCGTGTTCCCCGACGTGCCCATCAACCCGAGCGTGTCCCCGACCGCCACCCGCAGTCCCTCGTCGAGTCCGTCGGCGTACGCCGACAGGTGGTGGTAGCGATACCAACGGCCGTCATCACCGAAGAGGATCACGTATCGCCCCGAGCTGCCGGTCGAGCCGATCGACTCGATCACACCGTCCACGCAGGCGACCAGCGGGTGCGGCGCAAGCCCGCCGACGTCCACACCGATGTCGACGCCCCGGTGGCCGCACACCCCGCGGGCGGTGGATCGCCCGCCGAAGTTGTTGAGGCACACGAGCTCGCCCGGGCCGAACTCGGCAACCGGAAAGGCGATCCGACCGGTCAGACGTTCGCGCTCGGCCGGTGCCGAGGCGGTGGCCGCGCCGGCCACGCCCTGTTCGCCCCGCGGCTGATTCGCCCCGGTTCCCTCACCGTCGACCGGTACCGGCTCGTCGGCACCGACGGTCACCGCCCGACCCGCGAGGGCAACGGCACCGGCACCGACCGCGAGGCGGCTCGCATGTCGGAGAAAGTCACGTCGGCTGGCACTAGCGTGAACGATCATGGCTGGACGGCGGGTCTTCGTGAGCGGGGTGGGTGGCGAGCTCGGCACCCAGACCGCCGGCCTGCTCGAGTCCGAGCCGTGGGTCGGATCGTTGGCCGGGATCGATGCCGATCCGCCTCGAAGTCGGCTCAAGCGTACGGCCTTCCACCGCATCCACCCCGACGAGCACGATCGCATCGTCCAGACCGTGATCGACTTCGATCCGAACGTCCTCATCCACGTCGGCGTCTGGGAGCCCGACGCTCGGGCCACGCCAGCCGACGCGATCGCCCTGACCGATGGCGCCGCCACCTCCGTGCTCGGCGCGGCCGCCGAGTGCCCGTCGCTCGAACACGTCGTCGTCCGCAGCGGGATCGAGATCTACGGCCGGAGCCGCGGCGCACTCACTCGGCCCGACGAGTTCGCACCGGTCGCGCCCACCTCCGAGTGGGGCCGTACGGTGGCCGACATCGAACGCACGGCGGCGAGCGTCGCCGCCCGCGTCGGCGTCACGGTCGGCGCGGTTCG
>JBCBDK010000093.1:0-9762 GCA_038529675.1 Actinomycetota bacterium | reverse complement strand
CACCGACGGGGCAGGAGGTCTGGGAGAACCGGCCTGCGTCTGATCTTCCCGCGCCACCGGTTCCAGCGGGTTGGCGGACCGAGTCGATCGGCACGTCGGTGCTCGGGCGCGATCTCACGGCGATCATCCGGCCGGTCGACGCGGCAGGTCGGGTCGTGCTCGTCGTCGGCGGCATCCACGGCAACGAGCCCGTCAGCCCGCCGTCGGTCCGAGCGATGGTGAACGTCGACGCACCCGACGACGTCGAGCTGTGGCTCGTCCCCCTCCTCAACCCCGATGGTTCGGCGGCGGGGACGCGCTGCAACGCCAACGGCGTCGACCTCAACCGCAACTTCTCGTGGTCGTGGCGCCCGAGCACCGGTGGCCCGGCCGCCTTCTCCGAGCCGGAATCGACGGCGATCCGGGCGCTGATCGAGCGGCTCGATCCGGATCTCGTCGTGTGGGTCCACCAGCCGCTCGACTACGTGAGCTCGATCGGCGACACGCCCGACGCCTATGAGCAGGCATGGTCGGCCGGCTCTGGCTTGCCGGTACGGCCGGACATCACCCAGCACGGCGGCGGCGAGAGCTGGACCGCCTTCGTCGCCGGCATCCCGTCGATGCTGATCGAGGTCGACTCGTGGGACGCGACGCAACCGATGGTCGATGCGCAGGTCGCCGGCCTGGACGCACTCCTCGACGTCGTCGTCGCCCGCTGACACACCGCTGCGCCGCCCTGCCAGTTCTCGCGACCACGGCGCGTCGCGTCCTCGACGTCGGTCCACGCCGGAGGCGGGATCATCGCCCATGCCGCTCCGCCTCCGGCTGAGACAGCGACCGTCGCTACGTTCGGAAGAGTGCGGTTCACCGTGAACCTGTTGCGGGCCGGCGACGATGCGGCCGACTGGGCTCGACGCCGCGAGGCCGAGGGCTGGCATGCACTCTCGGTCGCCGACCACGTGTTCACCAACGGCCACGCGTATCCACACGTCTGGGTGAGTGCGACGGCCATGGCGATGGCCACCACGACCGCCACGATCTCGACGGCGTTCGTCAACAACCTGTTCCGCTCCCCCGTCGAGGTCGCTCAGGCGGGTTTACAACTCCAACAGCTGAGTGGCGGACGTTTCGAACTCGGGCTCGGAGCGGGCTGGGCCGACGAGGAGGTCACCGGCGCCGGTCTCCGCTACCCCGAGCCGCCCGAGCGCGCCGGTCGGTTCGCCGAGGCCGCCCGGATCGTGCGCGCCCTCCTCGACGACGGCGCCTGCTCGTTCCGAGGCGAGCACTACGACATCGAGGTCCCGCTCATCGGGCCCCGACCCGACCCTCCCCCACCGCTGGTCGCCGCGGTCGGCGGACCGCGGACCGCCCGGGAGGTCACCCCGAACCTGGATCGCGTCGAGATCAAGGCCCAGAGCGACGCGACCAAGGGTGGATCACTCGACCTCGCACGGATGGCAGCAGTTCCCGAGCAGCACCTGATCGACATGATCGACCGGGTGCGGTCGGTGCGACCCGACATCCCGATCTCGATGTTCGTCCTCGTGTCGGTCGGCGACGATCCGGTCACGCTGTCGGTCGGCGACGCCATGCGCGCAGGTGGCGGACTCTTCCAACGGTTCTTCGGATCGCCAGAGCAGGTCGCCGAGACCTTCGAGTGGCTCGAAACCCTCGGAATCTCATCGGCCTCGCTGAGCCCGATGTCGCCCGACACCCTCGAGCTGCTGGCGCCCCATGTCCTCTGACGCGGCTGTGGTCGTCGGCGCAAGCGACCCGAGGATCGACATCGCGCAGACCGTGTACGAGTTCGCGTACGGCATCGATCAGCGGGACTGGGGTCGATATCGATCGATCTTCGTGCCGACGCCGACGGAGCTGACCTTCGACTACTCCTCGTACCACGGCCGGCCGCCGAGTCGGATGAACGCCGATGCCTGGCTCGTCGCCGTGACGCCACTGTTCCAGGGGCTCGATGCGACACAACACACCATGAGCAACCCGATCGCCGAGCTCGACGAATCGGGCCGACGAGCACGATGCCGGGTGTACATGCAGGCAGCTCACTTCCTGTGGCGTGACGACCTCGTCGACGCGACCGGCAGCGACGACCCCGAGTTCACGATCGGGGGGTTCTACGAGAACCGACTCGTCGCCGACCCTGCCGGACCACACGGATGGTTGCTCGAGTCGGTCGCGTTGACCGTCTGGTGGCGGCGCGGCAATGAGGCGATCATGAAACTCGCTCGACGTCGCACGACGAACGACGATGCAAACACGAAGGACCGGTGAAGTGATGCAACTGGGCGCGGTGTACCCGCAGACCGAACTGGGCGGCGACCCCGAGGCGGTCCGCCACATCGGCCTCGCTGTCGAGCAGCAGGGCTACGACTACCTGCTCGCGTACGACCACGTGCTCGGTGCGGTCCACGACGATCGCGATCCGCCGCTGCGCGGGCCGTACACCGAGCACGATCCGTTCCACGACCCGTTCGTGATGTTCGCGCACCTCGCCGGCATCACCGAGCGGCTGGAGTTCGCGACCGGCGTACTGATCCTGCCGCAGCGCCAGACCGTGCTGGTGGCCAAGCAGGCGGCCGATGTCGACCTGCTGTCCGGGGGTCGTCTCCGCCTCGGCGTCGGCGTCGGCTGGAACCACGTCGAGTACACGGCGCTCGACAAGGAATTCGGGAACCGCGGCAGACGAGCCGACGAACAGATCGGTCTGCTCCGGACGCTGTGGGGCGGCGGCGTGCAGTCGTTCGACGGCGAGTTCGAGCAGGTCGAACGGGGCGCACTGGTGCCGGGACCCCGGCGACAGATTCCGATCTGGATCGGCGGCTTCAGCCCGCCCGCGTTCCGACGCGGGGTGGAGCTGGGCGACGGGTTCATCTTCGCCGGCAACGAGGAGATGATTCACGGCGCACTCGATCAGGTCGAGGCGATCGCTGCGGACGCCGGGCGTGACCTCTCGTCGTTCGGGCTGGAGTGCCTGATGGTCCGGTCGTCCGGCGGCGTCGACGACACCATGGCAGCCGCCGAGCGATGGGAGGCCCGCGGCGGCACCCACTTCGCCGCCGTCTCGATGGGCGCCGGACGCGATTCGACCGAGGCCCACCTCGACTTCTTCGCCGAGATCGCCGAGCACTGGAACCGAGCCAGGAGCGAGAGCTGATGGACCCCGCACTCGTCGAACGCATCAAGGCCGACATGACCTACGAGTTCGCCCGGACCGCACCGCCTGACGGGTTTCCCGCGTTCCACGACATCCCGACGGAGCGACACACGAGCGAGGCGTTCCACGAATTGGAGCAGGAGCACTTCTGGCCGAAGACGTGGGTGATCGCAGCTCGTGAGGAGGACGTGCCGAACCCGGGCGACTACGTCACGTTCGACGACCTCGGTGTGCCGCTGTTGATCGTGCGCGGCACCGACGGGCGAATCAACTGCTTCTACAACACCTGTCAGCACCGCGGCGCGCCGGTGGTCCGCGACGAGCGGGGGTCGTCACGGCGACTGCGGTGCCAGTACCACTCGTGGACGTACGAGGTCGACGAGGGCACGCTCGTCGCCGTCCCCGACGAACGTGACTTCGTCGGTCTCGACTGGTCGGAACGGTGCCTGCCTCGTGCGTCGTGCGACACCTACGCCGGCTTCGTGTTCGTCAACCGAGACCTCGACGCGCCACCCCTGGCCGAGTGGCTCGGTCGTGCGACGGAGATGCTCGATCCATTCCAGGCCTCCCGGCTCAGGGAGGTGTACCGGGAGTCGCGGATCGTGCCGTGCAACTGGAAGGTCACGGCCGAGGCCTTCCTCGAGGTGTACCACTTCCGCCACATCCACTCCCACGACGGCGTGAGCGTGCTCGACAACCGCGGCGCCGCGATGGGCCTGTACCGCAACGGGCACAGTCGGATGATCACGCCGTTCTCGTCGCAGAACGTCGAACGGTCGGGCATGGCGTCGTGGGACGACTGGAGGCATCTCGACACCGGTTCGATGCCCACGGTCGACGGCGTGCACCCGATGGTCGACTGCACGTCGACGGCGGTGAGCCTGTTCCCGAACGCGATCATCCCGCTCGGTCGGATCGGCTTCCCGATCAACCTGTTCTGGCCGATCGACCATCACACGACCCGCCTCGACTGGGTCTACTACGCGCTGCCCGAGGAGGGCACGGACGGCTTCGACGCCGACGCCCTACCGCAGCACTGGCAGGCTCGGCGGGCGGTCTACAACCAGATCATGGCCGAGGACGAGATGAACATGGCACCGATGCAACGGTCGATGGAATCACCGGCGCTGACCGGCATCCCGATCAACTATCAGGAGCGCAGGATCTGGCACCTCCACGAAGAGATCGACCGCGTGATGGGCGACGCCGTCCCCGAACACCTCCGCGTCGAGCAGCTGCTCGCTCCCTACTGGGAGTGACGACGCCCGGTGCTACAGGCCGCCGGCGACGACGAGCGTCTGGCCGGTGACCCAGCTGCCGGCCTCGCTGGCGAGGAACACGGCGGTGGAGCCCATGTCGTTGGGGGTGCCGAGACGCTGGAGCGGGACCCGCTTCTTGGCCATCGCCTCGAGCGCTTCCTCGTCGGTGTCGAGTGCGGTCATCATCACCTCGGTCGGCACGTAGCCCGGCGAGATGCCGTTGACGCGAATCGTCGGTGCGAACTCGAGCGACATCGTCTTGGTGAGCGAGTTGACCCCCGCCTTGGCGGCGCCGTAGTGACCGCTGCCGGGTACTCCCCGATCACCGGCCGGCGACGAGATGTGGATCACGCACCCGCCGTCGGTCATCCGCTCGGCAGCGATGACGGTGGCCTTCCACACCGCCGTGAGGTTGAGGGCGATGCAGTGGTCCCAGTCCTCGTCGCTCAGCTCGCGAAGCGGACTCCGCACGGGTGAACCGCCGGCGTTGTTGACCCACGTGTGCAACCCGCCGAACGTGGACACCGCAGCGTCGGCCAGCTCGACGAGCGCGGCGCTGTCGGTCACGTCGGTGCGAACGGCGAGTGCCCGGCCGCCGGCGTCCGCGATCTCGCCTGCGACCCGGTCGATCCGATCCTGGTGGCGCGCTGCGACAACAACCGCCGCACCCGCGCGGGAGAAGCTCTTGGCGATGCCCTCCCCGATGCCCTGACCGCCGCCGGTGACGACGGCGACGGTGCCGCTGAGATCGAACTCGCTGGGTGATGTCACGCAGATGCTCCTGTGAGCGTCGCGTCGGCGAGTTCGTCCTCGGTCACCGGTTCGACGCTCACCGGGATCGCACTCTGGATGGCCTGCCCCGTGATCGTGCAGTAGCCGTTGTCGACGTCGATGAGTCGATTGGTCGGCGCGCCCACATCGCGCACCTTCTCGTCGGTGCCGGTCGACGAGCCCCACGAGTGCGCCATCGAGATGACGCCGCGGCGAACGTCGGGAGCGCTCCGCACGACACCGACGAGTTCAGCATGCGGTGATGCGATGCGTGCGAGGTCGTCGTCGGCCAGCCCGAGTTCGGCCATGTCGTCGGGGTGCATGTACGCGTAGTTGGTCGAGTTCTTCTTCCGCAGCCCGGGGATCTCGCGGCCGAGCGAGTTCAGATGCGATTTGAGGCGCCGGCTGATCAGCCGGAACGCGTGGAGGTCGGGGTCGAAGCCCGACATCACCTCCGCCGAGGTCGTCTCGTTCCGCACGTCGGCCAGCTCGTCCATGTGGTCCTCCAGCCCGATGTGGAACCGGCCCGATGCGTCGTCGTCGGCCGGCTGGATCGTGACCGCGTGTTCGGGCACGACCTGACCGTTCTTCGCCCGGACCTCGTCGAGGGGGACCCGACTCTTCGCGTAGACGAGGTCGAGCACGTCGTCGTCGGTCGGACGGCTGCCGTCGTCGCGCCGATGCGGGATGGGACCACCGGGGAGGGGGATCTCGATGCCCATCCGTTCGGCGATTTCCCAGTAGACCTCCCAGTCGTTCAGGAGGTCGCCGTCGGGCTCGATCACCGCCGGCGTGTAGCACGCGTACGGTTGGCGGAACCAGCGATCCATGAACGGCGGAACGTCGGCGCGTTCGAGTGACAGGCGCGGTGCGAACACGTAGTCGGCGAAGTCGGCGGTCTGCGTGAGCCGGTGGTCGATGACGACGAGCAGCTCGAGCGACTCCATCGCCTCGAGCGACTTCTGCTGGTCGGGCCACGCAGCGACCGGGTTCCCACCGTTGACGATCAGTGCACGCACCTGTTCCTCGCCCGGCGTGGTGATCTCCTGCGCCAACGCCGAGCACGGCATCTCGCCGTTGTAGCCACGCAGGTTGCGGAACCGGCTCTCGGGGCCCTTCGGGTCGCCGAACGGGCCGATCACCTGGGCGCGCTTCGGTCCGGCGGGCGGCAGCAGGCCACCGGAGTCCATCCGCTGGCCCTCGCGCAGGAACCGGCCGCACACCACGTTGAGGCACGCCGACAGGTGTTCCATCAGGCTCGCGTGCGGCGACATGCTCGGGCCGGTGCCGCTCCCCGACGTGCCGGTCGGTCCGGCGGCGAACATTCGGGCGGCGGCGACGATGTCGTCGGCGGCCACACCGCACCGCTCGGACGAGTACTCGGGTGTGAACGGGTCGACGGCGGAGGCGAGTGCGTCGAGGTGGCCGGGCGCCACCCACCGATCGCAGAACTCGGCGTCGTGCAAGCCTTCGGTGAGGATGACCCGCAACATCGCGGCGAGCAACGCGGGATCCTCGCCCGGCTTGACCTGGAGGTGGATGTCGGCCTGGCGGGCGAGTTCGGTCTTGCGAGGATCGATCACGATGACCTTGAGCCCCTCGGCCTTGCGATCGCGAAGCGTCTGGAACGGGTCGGTGCCCTGGAGTCCGCCGTACGGCGCGAAGCTCGACACCATCGGGTTGTAACCGATCGCGAGCATCACGTCGGCGGACGAGAAGTTCTGCGGACCCGCCTCCCACATGCCCATCCGCATCGGGACGGTCGCCTTCATCGGCTGGTCGATCGTGACCGACGTGTAGTAGCTGACCGAGCCGATCGCCCGGTGGAACGCGCCGGCGACCGGGTGCGACGGAGCATTCTGATATCCGCCCGTGCCGGTGTACGACGCGATCGCCCGGGGACCGTGCTCGTCGAGGATCGCCTGCAACTTGGACGCCACCTCGTCGAGCGCCGACGCGCTCTCGATCTCCTCGAGCGTGCCGCTGTCGTTTCGCTTCAGCGCGGTGCGCAGGCGCCCCAGGTCGTGGATCTGATCGGGGAGCTGACGGCCCTTGACGCAGGTATAGCCCCGGAACAACGGATCCTCGTCGACGCCGGCGACCTTCACGACCTGATCGCGGACACTGCCGTGGTCGTCGATCGTGCGCTCGACATGCACGTCGACCGGACACGCGGCGTGGCAGATGCGACAGAACGACCGCTCGACTCGCGCTTCGACACCGGACCCACTCGACGTGCGGGCATTCTCCGTGACCGACATGCGTCAACGGTACGCGGACCCCGCACACCCCTGACGAGGCGGAGCGACGGGTCGACAGCGCTGCGGGTTGACCGACGTGCGTCAGGCGGAGAAGCGTTGGTCGACTTGGGGGTCGTACAGCGGGCAGTCGAACTCGCGCATGAGATCGATCACCCGGTTCGCGACGTCGTGGGAGAACAGCCCCACCGGGCGGAGTTCGACGCCGACGTGCGTGGACGTCCACCACACCTGGAGCGACGTCACGCTCGCCGGATCCTCCCAGAAGATCGGGCCGGTCGGCTCGAACGGCAGCGGGCGATCGATTCCCTCGAACGCCACCGCGAAACGGTCGATGATCCGATCGATCGGCAAGTCGGTCAGGCCGGCCGTCCTCGATCCCTCCATCAGCGACGAGTAGACAGACGCAGCACTCGGGGTGTCGCCGCCCTCTCGCCAGAAGATGAGTTGATGTCCCACGTCGTCCGCCTCGCTGTTCTGACAGTGTCATCGGCACCGACACGGCCGAACTGAATCGCGACGCGACGGATGAGCATGGCGACCCGCAGATCGGCGAGTCGCTAGGTGGGGTGGGGGACGCCGATGGGCCAGTCGTCGACGACCTGGTCGAGGAACTCGCTCATGCCGATGCCGACCTGGCCGTCGCACTCGAAGCGAGTCATCGCCTCGGTGATCCTGGTGTGGAGCTGCTCCCCACTCGGCGTCGTGCGCCGATTGCGGAGCGGGATCATCGACAGGACCTCGCCGGTGACCTCGTACTCGCGCTCGTCGGTCCGGGCGCGGCACCGCATGGTCGTCTGCTCACCACGACCGTTCCACTCGGCGTCGACCGAGCACTCGCGGATCTCGTGGTACTCGTCGCCGACGAGCACCATTCCACCCTGACGTGGCTGCTTGCCCTCGCCGCGGTCGATGACCGAGATCATCATCGCGAAGTCGTCGCTGAACACCATCGGCAGCCACCGGTACCAGGTCAGCGCCTGCCAGTAGCGTGGCCCCCACGACTTGTCTCGCAGGCCGAGCCCGTCGATCTCCATCACGGTCCCGACCCCATCGTCGGGATCGGCGACCGTGATCGTTCCGGTCGTGCGGCAGTGCTGTTCGTAGTGGGCCTTGGCGAAGCTCTTCCCCGCCTCGACCTCGATCTCCCGACCGTCGGCGTACTGGGGCTTGCCGCCGTACATCGGCGACACCGCGCGGTAGTCGAGCCGGACGGAACACTCGACGATCGGGTTCTCGCGGAACGCGGTGCGGGGGTCGGTCATGTCGCCCGGGTTTGCGAGCAGACACACCCGACCCTCGTAGGTGACCGTGAGGTGCTCGAACGGCTCGACCACCTCGATCGTGAGGCCGCCCGCGGACATCCGGTCGTTCGAGGTGATCGCCGGCCGGTCGAACATGAACCCGACCCGACCGTCGGGCAGATAGATGCACACCGACATCTCGGCGTAGCCCTCGTTCACCCGGTTGCCGAGCCGGAACCAACCGCCGGCCTGCGTCCCGAGATCGAACGCGTTCAGGTACATCGACTCGTTGTAGTTCTCCGCCTCGTCGGGTTCATGCGGGTGCTCGTCCTCGGGCACGAGGACGGTGATGATGCGATTCGGGTCGTGGTGATTCGGGTCGTGGTGATTCGGGTCGTGGTGATTCGGGTCGTCGCGAGCGGGATCGGTGTGATTCAGATCGCCGTCGGCATCGGGTTCGGCCATCGCCCGATCGTGGCAGCCCGACCCTGCCCGGTCGGTATCCGGCGCGACGAGCGTGCTGGAATGGGCCCATGAGCGCCACGGAACAGCCAGCGACGCGCACCTACCCCGACACCGGCGCAACACCGCGCCCCGACCTCCGCCCGAACGGCGTCAACCATCTCGCGCTCTCGACCCGTGACATGAAGTCGCAGCTCCAGTTCTGGGGTGACGTCCTCGGGTGCCCGACGAAGGCGCTGTACTGGATGCACGGCGTCGAGAACACCTTTCACGGTTTCGTCGAACTCGCGCCGGACAGTTACGTCGCCTTCGTCCAGACCGAGAACAACCCGACCGAGCCCATCTGGGGTGTCACCCATTCCGGCAACGCCGGCGACCCGGTCACCGCCGGCACGATGCAGCACGTGGCGTTCAACGTCGACTCGCTCGACGAGCTGCTCACGATGCGCGACCGGATCCGGTCCCGCGGGATCCAGGTGATGGGGCCGATCGATCACGGGATGATCCAGAGCATCTACTTCGCCGGCCCCGAGCACCTGTCGCTCGAGATCGCGGTCGGCCGGGCGATCGACGCAGAGCAATGGGTGGACCCCGACGTGCAGGGTCTGTGCGGCATC
>JBCBDK010000092.1:0-9808 GCA_038529675.1 Actinomycetota bacterium | reverse complement strand
ACGGCACCGCCCCGATCGCCCAGATCGATGAGACGTTCCGGGGCACGGCGGAAGAGGTCGGAGGCGGCGGTGGGGGTGAGTGAGCTCATCGGAATCTCCGTGTCGATCGGTCGGTCGGTCCGGTGCGAGCGGCCCAAGACCGGTTTGTAGTAACTACTACAAACCATAGACGTAGTGATCGCTACAATCAACCCCCGGTGGGGCACAAGTACACGAAAGACGAACTCCTGGTGGGTGCACTCGCGGTGGCGAGCACGGATGGTCTGAGTCAGGTGACCTTCGGCCGGGTAGCCCGTCATCTCGGTGTGAGCGACCGCGTCGTCGTCTACTACTTCGAGTCGAAGGACGTCCTCATCACCGAGGTGGTGCTGGCGATGGGAGCGGAGTTGCAGCAGTCGCTCGCCTCGGCGTTCGATACACCCGCCGCCGACCACGTCGAGCTCACTCGCGCTGCCTGGCCGCTGCTGTCGAGCGGGCGGTCGGACGACGTGTTCGCCCTGTTCTTCGAGGCCAATGGTCTCGCCGTGGCCGGCCGCGAGCCCTACGCGACGCTCGTTCCCCAACTGGTCGCGGCGTGGATCGAGTGGGCAGCCGGGTTCGTGGAGGGCGACGACGATCACCGTCGTGCCGAGGCCGAGACCGCGGTGGCAGTGATCGACGGACTGCTGCTCCTCCGGCTCCTGGTGGGACCCGACGCGGCCGACCGCGCCGCTCGGCGCTTCGGTATCGCATGACGATCGATCACCGCAGCCGATCGGCCCCGACCGCCGCCCGCCAGGTTCGGCCCCACACCGCCGCTCGCCCAGCGGAGGTCGTTCTCGTGCGGACGTCCGTGGGGTGCCCCACAGCGGAAGCTCGAGAGCGTGGCCAGATGCACCAATGCTTCGAACCCACGAGCACGGCGGCGGCCGAGAACGGGGCGACTCCGACCCCGATCGTTCGCTGTGCGGACCTGGTCAGGGGGTGAGGGCGTACGTGGCGATGGTGCAGCTGACGGCGAAGATCGGGATCGGCTCGAGGAACTGCACCGTGCCGGTCGCGCCGCCTGCGGCCGCGGCGACCGTGATGAATGTCCGGATCTCGAAGCCGCCCTGGCCGGCATCGGCGTACACGGTGAGGTCGTCGTAGTCGAGGAGCGCGTCGCGGTCGTTGCGGCACCAGCGATCCATGAAGTCGCGGTCCCAGGCCTCGTTGATCTTGCCCGAGTCGGGGGTGGCCGGCCAGTGCGAGATACCCCCCGTGCCGACCACGGCGATCCGCTCGGGCAGCGCGTCGCAGGCACGACGAATCGACTCGCCGAACGCCCATGCGCGGTGGAGCGGTGCGAGCGGCGGGCCCTGGCAGTTGACGTTCACCGGGATGACCGGAAGGTCGTACTCCGGGGTGAGGAAGTGCAGCGGCACCATGATCCCGTGGTCGAACTTCCACTCCTCGGCGTACGCGACGTCGGAACCGCGCATCACCTCGCCGATGAATCGCTGCGACAGTTCGCGGTCACCCGGCACCCGACGTCGCTCGATGCAGAGCCACGCCGGGTCCTCGATCGGACCTTCGTACGCGTCGGCCATGCCGATCGCGAACGACGGCATGTTGTTCATGAAGAAGTTGGCGAAGTGCTCCGCAGCGATCACGACGACGGCGTCGGGCTTCGCCGCGTGCAACTCGTCGCCCATCCGGTGGAAGGCGTCGTAGAACCGATCGCGCACGTCAGGGTCGGCCATGTCGGCGCGACCGGTGATGCCCGGAGCGTGCGAGCACACGCCGGCGAACACGAGTGGCATCAGCGACCCTCCTCGCCCGAGTCGACGTGCACCGGCGCGACGACCTCGTCGAGTCCGGTCGTCATCGCGTACACGCCCGCTCGAACCGGGCCGTGGGTCGCGATGCCGTCGCGCATCCGCTGGAGGTAGTCCTGCCACTCGATCTGGTGGAACGCGGCGAAGTGCATCAGGATCTGACCGTTCACGCCGAGGTGGAACAGCTTGCCGATGTCGGGTTCGACGAGGGCGGCAATCTCCTCGCCGGTCAGATCGAACGGTGCCAACACCGCGTGGCGATCCGCGGTGTACGCCTCCTGCAGCGACGGTGTCCGATTCAGCTCATAGAGGAACTTCTGCACCTGATACAGACTCATCGGTCCCACTCCAGGTGGAGGGCGTCGGGGCCTCGGAACGTGATGTTCGGGAAGTACGACGGGTGCTGGCCCTCGACCAACCGCAACGACGGCACGCGCTCGACGAGCAACTCGAGTGCGATCCGCGCCTCCATCTTCGCCAGTCCCGAACCGAGGCAGAAGTGGATGCCCTTGCCGAAGCTGATGTGTTTGTTCGCGCCGTGGCGGTGGATGTCGAACGTCTCGGGGTCCTCGAACCTGTCCGGCTCGTGGTTGGCGCTCGCGAAGTTCAACATGATCCTCGTGCCGGCGGGCACGTCGACGCCGCCGAGCGTCGTGTCCTGGGTGGTCACCCGCCGCCACGAGATCTGACTCGACTCGTAGCGCAGCGTCTCCTCGACGGCGTTCGCGGCGAGCGACGGGTCGGCCACGAGTGCGTTCCACTGGTCGCGTCGCGGCAGCAGGCACAGCAGCGTGTTGCACATCAGTGCGGTCACCGGGTCGTGGCCGGCGAAGCTGATCCCGTAGACGACCGACTCGACCTCCCGGTACGAGATGCCGGTCGCTGCCGCCCGATCGCGGTCGGGCCCGGGGTCGGCCTCCCACGCGTCGAGCAGTTCGGAGGCGAAGTCGTCGGCGCGCTGGTCGCGGCGCTGTGCGACGAAGTCGCGGCAGTACCGCCAGTAGTCGATCATCCCCTGCGCGATCTCGACCTGCTCGTCGGCGGTCGGCAGGCCCCACGAGAACGCCTTGCGGTTGACGCACCACGACTTGATCATCCGGTCGTCCGCCGGCGGGAAGCCGATGAAGCGGAAGACGATCTCGGCGGGCAGCGGGAAGGCGAACGACTGCACGAACTCGGCGGGAGATCCGGTCGCGAGCATCTCGTCGAGCAGGTCGCGCGCCCTCGACCGCATGTAGTCCTCGAGCGACTTGAGCCGACGGTTGCCGAAGCCCTGGCGGGTGAAGACCCGGATGCGGGCATGGTCGGGCTCGTGGCGGTTCGACATGACCGCGACCGGGTCGAAGTCGGGCGCACCGAGGATCTCCTGGGCAGCGGGGCAGAGCGGCGCGATCGGATCCTGGACGTTCGACGACGCGAACACGTCGGGGTGCATGAAGACGTGTTCGATGTCGTCCATGCGCGTCACGACGAGGTGGCCGAGCTGCTCGGACCAGAACACCGGATGTTCCTCGCGCAACGCGTTGGCGATCGGGTACGGGTCGGCCAGGTAGTCGTCGCCGAGCGGCGACCAGGTCGCATGGACCGGGCACCCGCTCGGTGCGGCGGCCGGTGCGTCGGGCGCACGGTGGTAGGTGTTCCCCATCAGGTCCCCTCTCCCTCTGGTGGTGCGAATGGTAGGTCGCCGGCGGACAAGTCGAGTTCGGCGAGGTGGTCGAGCAGGCGGTGCAGCTCGCGGAGGTCGGCGGGGCCGAGGTGGGACTCGATGGTCGAGTACCAGGCTTCCGACTCGGGCGCGATGGTGCCGACCAGCGCACGTCCGGCCTCGGTGATCGTGATTTCGGTGCGGCGTGCGTCGTCGGCGTGTTGCGTCCGCTCGATGAGCTCGCGATCGGCCATCGACGAGAGCATGCGCGAGAGGCTCGGGCCGAGCAGGAAGGTCTGGTCCGCGAGCTCGCCGACCGACAGCGGCTGGTCGACGTGGTCGAGTGCTCGCAGTACCCGCCACTGCTGCTCGGTGACGCCGTGCTCGCCCAGACTCGACCGGAAGCCGAGCATCACGGCCTCTCGAGCACGGAGCAAGGCCATCGGGAGCGACCGGTCGAAGCTGCGCAGTTCGCTCGTCACGGTCGACCCCGCCTCCGACGGGGACGAGGGTCGGACAGGACGCTCGCCGCTCATCGCAGCGCATCCATCGGTGGTGGTGACTCACTCATCGCGGACGCCGTTGCGGAGCGTGCCGAGCTCGGGGACGGTGACCTCGACGACGTCGCCGGGTACGAGCCATCGGGGCGGGTCGAAGCGAGCGCCCGCACCGGTCGGTGTGCCGGTGAAGATCACGTCGCCCGGCTCGAGCGTGCAGAACGTGGACAGATATTCGATCTGCATGTCGATCGGGAACGCCATCGTCGCCGGCGTGTCGTCCTGGCGCAGCTCACCGTTGACCGTGGTGGTGAGGTGCAGTGACTCGAGGCGCTCGGTCGTCAGTGCTTCGCCGCCGGTCAACTCGTCGGGGGTGACGAGCCAGGGCCCGATCGAGCCGGATGCGTCCCAGTTCTTCCCCTGGGTGACGTTGAACTTGGCGTGGCGGACCCAGTCCCGGATCGTCCCCTCGTTGCCGAGCGTGAAGCCAGCGATGTGGCCGAGTGCGTCGGTGCGTGCGATGCGTCGGCCGCCGCGTCCGACCACGACGACGATCTCGCCCTCGTAGTCGAGCTGCTCGCTCTCGGCCGGCCGCACGAGGTCCTGCTCGTGGCCGGTGAGCGACGACGGAAAGCGTACGAAGACCGACGGGTTGCTCGGAGCGTCCTGACCGTCTCGGTACTCGGCGTTGCGCCCGCCGTAGTTGACGCCGATGCAGAAGATGCGGCCCGGCCGCGGGATCGTCCGCAGGTGGGTGACCTCGTCGAGCCCGACGCGGAGGCCCGCCGAGGCCTCGACTCGGCGCCGGACGGTGTTTCGCCAGTCGGGTTGCCGGAGGAGCGCCGACAGGTCGGTGGCGCCCGATGTGCCGAAGAGATCGACCACCGTCCGGTCCGCATCGTCGATCACACCGAAGGTGTGGGACGGGTCGGTGTCGGAGTTGCCCGTGGCGTCCGGATCGCCGGCGTCGGGACGGCTGACGTCGGGATGGGTGTAGCTCAGCAATCGCATCTTGCATCAATACATAACATGTTAGATACTTGAGCGCAATGCCTCACGTGATCATCGAGTTCTCCGCCAACGTCTGCTCGACGCAGCGCGGGCCGGTCGACATCGACGCACTGGTCGACGCGGTGCACGACGCCGCACTCGCGACCGGCACCGCGTCGGTCGACGCGCTCCGTACGAGGGCGGTCGGCCGCCATCATGTCGCGGTCGGCGATCGGCATCCCGACAACGGGTTCATCGCCGTGACGGCTCGCATCGGCCCCGGCCGCAGCGACGACGAGAAGCGTGCGTTCGCGGCAGCGCTGATCGACGCGGTGGAGGCCCACGTCGGCCGTGCGGCCGCGACGATGATGCTCAGCGTCGAGGTGCAGGAGATCGACGCCGCGTTCCGCATCAACCGCAACCACCTCCGCACCGCGATCAACGGACGAGCTCACCCGGGAGGGAACGATGGCAGCTGATCGGACGTTCGAGGAGTACCACGTGATCGCCCACGACTCGCTGGGTCGGCTGGTGGGCGAACCGCTCCACCATCTGATCGGGGGCCGACCGGTACCGAGCGCGAGTGGCGACACGTTCCGGAACGCATCGCCGGTGGACGGCGGCGGGCTGGGGACGATCGCCGCCGGCGACGACGCCGACATCGATGCGGCAGCCCAGGCCGCAGCAGACGCGTTCGAGACGTGGTCGCACACGCCCGGCAAGGAACGCAAGCGCATCCTCCACGCCGTGGCCGACCTGATCGTCGAACGCAAGGACGAGATCGCCACCGTCGAGTGCATCGATACCGGCCAGGCGATCCGGTTCATGAGTCAGGCCGCGCTTCGCGGCGCCGAGAACTTCCGCTTCTTCGCCGACCACGCTCCGAGTGCCAACGACGGCCGGTCGATGCCCGATGAGCACCACCTCAACTACTCGATGCGCCAGCCGATCGGACCCGTCGGCGTGATCACGCCGTGGAACACGCCGTTCATGCTGTCGACCTGGAAGATCGCCCCGGCGCTCGCCGCCGGCTGCACCGTCGTCCACAAGCCGGCCGAATGGAGCCCGCTGACCGCGGCGCTCCTCAGCGAGATCGCGCTCGAGGCGGGGTTGCCGCCCGGTGTGCTCAACACGGTGCACGGTATGGGCGAGACCGCCGGCAAGGCACTCACCGAACACCCGGCGATTCGAGCGATCGCATTCGTCGGCGAGTCGGCGACCGGCTCGCTGATCCAAGCTCAGGGCGCGCCGACGCTCAAGCGCGTGCACTTCGAGCTCGGCGGCAAGAACCCGGTGATCGTGTTCGACGACGCCGACCTCGATCGTGCGCTCGACGCGGTCGTGTTCATGATCTACTCGCTCAACGGCGAGCGCTGTACGTCGTCGAGCCGGGTGCTCGTCCAGTCGTCCATCCACGATGAGTTCGTCGCCCGGCTGCGCGAGCGGGTCGCGACCCTCGCGGTCGGGCATCCGCTCGACCCGACGACCGTGATCGGCCCGCTGATCCACCCACGCCACTGCGCCAAGGTGCGCAGCTACGAGCACGCCGCCACCGATGCCGGTGCCGAGGTCACGATCGGTGGCGTCGTGTCCGACCGCGTCACGACCGGCGACGACTCGTGCTTCGTCCGCCCGATGCTGTTCACCGGTGCGACCAACGACATGGCGATCGCCCAGGAGGAGATCTTCGGGCCGGTGCTGACCGCGCTCCGGTTCGACGACGAGGCGGACGCCGTCCGCATCGCCAACGACATCGACTACGGCCTCGCCGGCTACCTCTGGACCGGCGAGACCGGCCGCGCTCACCGCGTCGCCCGCGACCTCGACGCCGGGATGATCTGGGTCAACAGCCAGAACGTCCGTCACCTGCCCACGCCGTTCGGCGGCACGAAAGCGAGCGGCATCGGCCGCGACGGCGGGCCTGAGCACTCGTTCGACTTCTACATGGAGACCAAGAACGTCGCCGTTGCCTACGACAGTCACTCGATCCCACACCTCGGAGGCGACTGACGTGGCGCGCACGCTCGGCGACGACGAGGTCGCAACGCTCGCCGCCGCGCACGAGCACGCTCGCGTGACGGCCACCCCGATCGACCCCGTCAGCCGTCGGCACCCCGAGGTCACGCTGGAGGACGCGTACGCGATCCAGGCCGCCTGGGTCGACCTTCAGGTCGCCGCCGGCGCCGAGGTACGTGGCAAGAAGATCGGGCTGACGAGCCGGGCGATGCAGCAGGCGATGCGGATCGACGAACCCGACTTCGGCATCCTGCTCGACCACATGTTCATTCCGAACGGCGGCTCGTTCGCGGCGTCGGAGCACCTCGATCCGAAGCTCGAGGTGGAGCTCGCATTCGTGCTGCGCGAGACGATCGACAGCGACGACCCGTCACCCGACGACGTGTACGACGCGACCGACCACGTCGTTGCAGCACTCGAGCTGATCGACGCCCGCTCGCACCGCGTCCACCCCGTGGATGGCGTGACACGAACCGTGCGCGACACGATCTCGGACAACGCTGCCAACTCGGGGATCGTCGTCGGTGATGTCCGGCTCGATGCGGCAGACGCCCGTGGCGGTCGGCTCCGGTGGGCCGGCGCGATCTGTACTCGCAACGGCACGGTGGAGGAGACCGGCGTCGCAGCCGGCGTCTTGGGCGACCCCGTGCTCGGCGTCGTGTGGCTGGCGCGCCGTTTGCACGGGCTCGGCATCCCGTTGATGGCGGGTGAGACGATCCTCGCCGGGTCGTTCACCCGCCCGGTCGACTGCCGAGCCGGCGATCACTTCGAGGTCGACTTCGGCACACCCGGGCTCGACCTGGGCACGATCACCGTCGACGTCACCTGACGGTCGCTGCGTCGGCGTCCGTGGCATCGTCGTCGATCGAGTCGCTCGGTGATCGAGAACGCCGGATCGCGAGCACGAGGCGGACGGCGAGCACCACGATCAGCAACACGCCCACACCGATCAGCAGCCACGCCCACCAGGCCCAACCCTCGTCGTCGGACTCCTCGACGAAGATGAGGATCGGCGGGTCCGCGTCGGGGTCGAACGTGAAGAGGTAGGCGGCGGGCACCACGTCGTCGTCGATCGAGAGCACCGTGTGACGGACCGCGTACTCGCCCGGGGTCGACAGCGGCTCGGCGAGGCGGATCTCGGCGGTGATCTCGCTCGTCATGACCGCCTCGGCGTCGAGTTCGACACCGTCGGGGTCGGTGACGGTCGCATCGAACTCGACGATCAGGTCACCGTAGAAGAGCTGGATCAGTTGGATGTCGCCGCCGACGATCGCACCCGGACCCGGGCTCGCCGCTGCGAGACCGGAGTGTGCTCTGGCCACCCCAACTGCACCGAGCGACACGGCGGCCACCGCCGCGAGCGACACCACCATGACGAGCAGGATCGTGCTGATCGCTGCGAGAGACCGGTGGCGCACGGGCTCAGTCTGCCTGACGATCACGGCTACCTTGCGGGCGTGCCCGGTGATGACGCCAGTTCGCGTGCCGCTGGCGACCTCGCTCACCATCGGGCGACCTTCGAGCTGGTCGACGTCGACGCAGGCCCCGTCGGCGCGCCGATCCTCCGCGGCATCTCGATCGAGGTCCCGTGCGACGGCATCCTCGCGGTGGCGGGGCCGTCCGGTTCGGGCAAGTCGACCCTGCTGCGACTCCTCAACCGACTCGACGATCCGATCGCGGGATCGGTGCGCCTCGAAGGTCGCGATCTTCGCGACTGGGACCCTGCCGAACTCCGCCGTCGGGTGGGAATGGTGTTCCAGTCGGCACCGGTGTTCGACGGCACCGTGCTCGACAACCTTCGCGTCGCCGAGCCCGACGTCACGCCCGACCGGGCTCGACACGTCCTCGAACACGTCGCCCTGCCGATCGAGTTGCTCGACCGGCCGGCGGACCGGTTGAGTGGTGGTGAGGCACAGCGCATGTCGGTCGCCCGGGCGCTGCTCACGAGACCCGAGGTGCTGCTCGCCGACGAACCGACCGCGGCGCTCGACAGTGCCGCTCGCCGTGCGGTCGAGGATCTCGGCCTCGAGGTCGCAGCCGGTGGCGTCCCGATCGTGTGGATCACCCACGACACCGATCAGCTCCGGCGTCTTGCCGACCACGTCCTCGTGCTCGTCGACGGTCGAGTCGCAGCGATCGGTCACCTCGATCAACTCGACCAGCATGACGACCCACTCGTGCGGTCGCTCGTGGGCGCGCCGTGAACACCGCCGACATCGGCGTCCTCGGTCTCGGCGTGTCCGGGATCCTCATCGCGGTCGCAGTGGCGATCTCCTGGTGGCGGCAGCTCGGTCTCGAGCGCACGATCCTCTGGGCAGCCCTGCGGGCGCTCGTCCAGCTCCTTATCGTCGGGGTCGCCCTCCAGCTGGTCGTGGACGACGACGACCCGCTGGTGTTCTCCTTCCTCTGGCTCGTCGCGATGCACCTCTTCGCCGCGTTCACCACGCTGCAGCGCGCCAGAAACGTGCCGACGGTGTTCTGGTTGTCGCTCGGCGCCTATGCGTGTTCTTCGACGGTCACGCTGGGCGTCCTGTTCGGGTTCGGGGTGTACGAGCCGGAGGGTCGGGCGATCGTCCCGCTCGCGGGCATCGTCATCGGCAACTCGCTCTCGGCCACCGTGCTCGTGTCGAACCGGTTGTTCGAGGCAGCGACCGAACGGCGGTCGCAGATCGAGGGTCGGCTCGCGCTCGGTCTCACGGCGGCCGATGCGTTCCGCCCGACACTTCGTGACGCACTCCGGACAGCGCTGATCCCACAGATCGAGACGACCAAGGCGGTCGGCATCATCGCGCTGCCGGGGGCGATGGTCGGCTTGATCCTCGCCGGCACCGACCCAGCGGACGCCGTGAAGGTGCAGGTGTCGG
>JBCBDK010000091.1:0-9829 GCA_038529675.1 Actinomycetota bacterium | reverse complement strand
GGATTCGGCCTCGTCGTCGGCGTCGCTCTCTCCGAAGATCGAGCCCATCGACCCGACGATCGTGCTGATCAGCTCGGTCTTCGGCATGTTGGCGCCAGGACGACGCCGCGACGACGCGAACGGCGAATCGCCGCCGGCGGCGGGCGCCGACGGTTCGAGGTCCGCCACCGGCGGTGCGGTCGGCGCCGGCGCCGTCATGACTGCGGCATCGGCGGTGGGCGCAGCGAGCGAACCGTCCGCAGCCACGGGGACCGGGGCGTCCACCGAGATCGGTGCTGCGATCTCGCCAGTCGAGTCGGCGTCGGCCTCCAGCTCGACGTCGGTCGGCTCGTCGGGCACCTCGAAGCTGTCCGACAGGGCGGCGAGTGAGTCGCGACGAGGTTCACCACCGTCGACGATCAGCGCGTCATCAGCCATCGGGAGGACATCGAGGTCGTCGGCGAACGCCGGGGCGACAGCGGCCTCGGCCCGCGCCCGCATGTCGCTGATCTCGTCAGCCGACTCGGGACGCTTCGATGTACGACGCTGGATCCCGGCCGCCTCGAGCGAGGCCAGGAAGTCGGTGGAGTCCGACGATGGTTCGAGGGGTGTTGGCGACTGATCGGGCAGCGCCGTGTCGACCGGGTTCGTGCCGCCGAGCGGCGCGAGCGCCGGGTCGACCGCTGCGGCGGCAGGCGACTCGACGGCGGGCGCCTCGGCCAGGCCGGTCAGTTCGACCATCGGTGCCGCTCCGGGGTCCGTCGGCGCTCCCGCAACAGCAGGAGCGGCCGGTGCGGCGGGGATCAGCGGATCGATGGCGAGCGGGGCCGGCGCCGGCGCGGCGGCAGGCGCCGCAGGCACCGACAGCCCGGCGAGCCCGGTCGGGCGAGGTGCAGGAGCGGCCGGATCGGCCTCGCCCGGCACGAGGATCGTGGGGTCGATCAACAGATGCGACGGAATCATCGCCCGGGCGGTGATGCCACCGGCTGGGCCCTCGGACAACTCGACGCGGATGCCGTGGCGGGCGCCGAGGCGACCGACGACGTAGTGACCGAGGAACTCCGACGGCGACTCTTCCTCGCCGGCGGCGCCGAGGATGCGGTCGTTCGCCTCCTCGATCTGCTCCGGCAGCATGCCGATGCCGTGGTCGTTGACCGCGACGACGTAGCCGGCGGAGGTCTGGCCGGCGACGACCTCGACGGGCGAGTTCGGCGGGCTGAAGGTCAGCGCGTTCTCGACGAGTTCGGCCAGGAGGTGCGTAACGTCGGCAACGACCGCTCCGTCGAGGCGCTCCTCGCCCTTCACGTCGATGCGGACCCGCTGATAGTTCTCGACCTCGCCGATCGCGGCGCGAGCGAGGTCGTCGATCGCGACCGGCTGGTCCATGCGGCGGGCCTGACCGGCGCCGGCGAGCACGAGCAGCGACTCGGCGTTGCGACGCATGCGAGTGGCCGTGTGGTCGAGCTCGTAGAGCTCGGCGAGCTTGTCGGGGTCCTGCTCGTTCTGTTCGAGGCCGGTGAGGCCGCTGAGCATCTTGCCGACCAGGCGCTGATTGCGCCGGCCGAGGTTGACGAACATGTCGGCGACGACACGTCGGGACTCGGCCTGTTCGGCGGCGAGGTCGACCGCCGAACGATGCATGTCGTTGAAGGCGTTGACCAGCGAACCAACCTCGTCGTTGCTCTCGACGGGCATCATCTCGATCTCGGGGATCTGCTCGATCTCACCGCGACGCATTCCTTCAATGATCGACGGCAGCTCGACGCGGGCGACGTGCGAGGCCTGCTCGGTCAACTGCTGCAACGGGTTCTTGATCGCCCGGTACAGGAAGCGGAGGACGAGGCCGACGCCGATCACGAGCCAGAGGCCGATCAGGGCGGAGACGACCACATCGCGGTTCTCGTTGCTCACCGAGGCGTCGGCGCGGGACTGCAGTTCGTCGACGATCGCGCCGCTCTCGGCGGCGAGCACGCTGTCCAGGTCGACGGCCGCGGCCTGCAGCCCGCGGTCGTCGATGTCGATTCGCTGACCGACGCCAGCGGCATCGACGGCGTTCCGGAAGCCGTCGTAGCGGGTCCAGGCAGGCGACACCATCATCGAGTCGATCTCACCTGCGACCTCGATGGATACGAGCTGTGCGAGCACCTCGAGGCTCTCGTCGGTACCTGCGATGACGGAAGTGACCGACTCGGTCACCTCGGCGTCCACGAGGTTGCCCGGCAGCGCAGCGACACGGAGCAGGGTCGTGGCCTCTCGGCGGATGTCGGCACGGGCACGCTGGACGAGGAAGTAGTCGTCGATCAGCGAACTGGCGACGACGTCGTCGATGGCCGCCGAATCGAACTCGAACGCAGCGAGGACCTGGAGCGGCAGCTCAGCGAGGTCGGAGAGCGATGTCGAGTACGGGCCGGTGCGACCCTCGCCGTTGCGCAGCTCGATGTTGGCGCGCAGGCGCGTCTCGGTGGGGACGGAGCCGAGTGACTCGCGAATGGACAGGAGCGTGCCGTAGTGACCATCGATCTGCTGGAGCCGATCAGCGCTGATCGGGCTCTCGGGCGAACGCATCACCTCGTAGGCGGCGTCGGTCGCCCCACGAGCCTGAGCGAGCTGGGCCTCGCTGGCATCTCGGGCGGTCATGAGGACGTGCTCGGCGCCGATGGACGATGACAGTGTGGCCACCGCCTGGAACGCCTCGACCTCGTCGCTCTGCGCTGCGGCGACCGAGCGCCGCTCGAGGGCCCCATCGATGTCGACGTAGAGGTATCCCGCCACCACGAGCATGGGCAGGATGAGGGCGGCCACCAGTTTCAACCGGAGCGGAATCGATCGCAGCATGGTTCTCCTCGTCGTCTGTGTCGGCACGGAGCACCGGGGACGGTCACAGACGAGTGACAAGACTTGGTTCGGCGCGCGCGGGACAGATCTTGAGCAGATACGGAGAATTTCGTGACGTTCTGCCAACGCGCCGGCCCGGAAGGCGGCGGCCGGCCCCGACTCAGAGGTAGCGGTCGACCGCTCCGAGGTTGCTGTAGATCAGCTTGACCTGGGTGTAGTGCTCGATCGCCGCGAGGCCGTTCTCGCGGCCGATACCCGAGTGTTTGACGCCACCGAACGGCACCGACGCCGGCAGCGTGCCGTAGTCGTTGATCCAGACGCTGCCGGCCTCGATCCGCTCAGCGACGCGGTTGGCCTTGGCGAAGTCACGGCTGAACACCGCGCCCGACAGACCGTATGGGGTGGCGTTGGCGCGGTCGAGCGCCTCCTCCTCGGTGTCGAACGGCAGAATCGCCATCAGTGGTCCGAAGACCTCGTCGGTCACGAACACCATGTCATCGGTGCAACCGGCGAACGCCGCCGGGGTGACGTAGTTGCCATCGGCGAGCGCAGGGTCGTCGGGTACCTCGCCACCGCCGAGGTGCTGCGCGTCACTGTCAAGCGCCAGCTTCATGTACCTCATCACCTTGTCGTGGTGTTCGGCGCTCACCAGCGGGCCGAGTTGAGTGGCCGGGTCGAACGGATCGCCGACGACGATCGCCGCAAGCCGTTCGGGAATGGCGGCCACGAACTCGTCGTACACGCCACGTTGGACGAACACGCGGGTTCCGTTCGAGCAGACCTGGCCAGTGGAGTAGAAGTTGTTCGTCATCGACGCGTTGAGCGCGCTGTCGACGTCTGCGTCGTCGAACACGATGATCGGCGACTTGCCGCCGAGTTCGAGCGTGATCTTCTTCAGCGTCGAGGCGGCATCGGCCATCACGGCCATCCCGGTCGTGACCTCCCCGGTCAGCGAGACCTTGTCGACGCCCGGGTGCTGTACGAGCGCCCGACCGACACGAGCGTCGCCCTGTACGACGTTGAACACGCCATCGGGGACCCCGGCCTCGCGATAGATCTCAGCGAGATAGCCCGCCGACAGCGGCGTCATCTCGGCCGGCTTGAAGATCATCGAGTTGCCGCACGCCAGGGCCAGGCCCGACTTCCACATCGCGATCTGGATCGGGTAGTTCCAGGCGCCGATCCCGACGCAGACGCCGAGCGGGCGGCGCTGCATCCGGGCGAAGCCGCCCGGCCCGTCGGTCGCAGGAAAGTCGAGCGTGTCCCCGCCGATCGTCGGCACGACACCTGCGTAGAACTCGATGACGTCGGCACCGGTGACGACGTCCTCGGTGCTCGTCTCGGCGATCGGCTTGCCGGTGTCGAGGGTGTCGATGCGGGCCAGTCGGTCGGTGTGCTCGCGGATCAGCGCGACCGCTCGGTGGAGGATCCGGGATCGGTCAAGTGCAGGCGTCCGCGACCAGACCTCGAAGCCGCGACGCGCAGCCGCGACCGCTGCGTCGATCTCGGCGTGGCCCGCCTGTTCGACCTCGGCGATCACCCGGTTGGTGGCCGGGTACCGGGTGGCGAAGGTCTCCCCGCCCGCATCGACGAAGCCGCCGTCGACGAAGGAGCGAACGGACGGCAGTTCGGTCGAGGCATCGACGATGGGGATCGAGAGCGCCATGTCGCGCACGGTACACGCCGGTCGCAACGTCGACGCCCGAGCGCCGCTCGGCGCCAGCGACGCCGGTCCGTCGTGCAATGGCGTCGTCCGTCGGATAGGCAGAGGAGATGACGAGCGGCGTTCTCGACGGCCTCCAGCGGACCTACGCCGACGACGTGCCGGAGCTGAACGAGGCCTGGCAGCCCGAGTCAGTGACCGAGCCGGCGCTGCTGGCGTTCAACGACGACCTCGCCGCGACGCTCGGGCTGGACGCCGAGGCGTTGCGACGCGATGCCCTCGACGTCTTCGCCGGCAACGCGGTGCCTGCCGACTCCTTCCCCGCCGCCCAGGCCTACTCGGGGCATCAGTTCGGTGGCTTCTCGCCGCGCCTCGGCGACGGCCGGGCGTTGATGCTCGGCGAACTCGTCGCGCCCGACGGTGACCGGTTCGATCTCCAGCTGAAGGGTTCGGGACGGACACCGTTCGCCCGAGGCGGCGACGGCCGCGCCGCGGTGGGGCCCATGCTGCGTGAGTTCGTGTTCGGTGAGGCGATGCATGCGCTCGGGGTGCCGACGACTCGGATGCTGGCAGTCGTCGGCACCGGCGAGACGGTTCGTCGCGAGCAGGAACTCCCCGGTGCGGTGCTCGTGCGGGTCGCGGCGAGCCACCTGCGGGTGGGCACGTTCCAGTACGCAGCAGCGTCGGGCGACGTCGACGTGCTCAGGCGGCTGCTCGACCATGCCGTCCGGCGGCACCACGCCGATGCTCTCGACCGCGCGGACGACGACGGCGGGGTGGCCCTCGGTTTCTTCGAGTCCGTGGTGGACGCCCAGGTGCACACCGTGTCGCGTTGGATGGCGCTCGGATTCGTGCACGGCGTGATGAACACCGACAACGTGACGATCTCGGGCGAGACGATCGATTACGGGCCGTGTGCCTTCATGGACACCTACGAGCCGGCCACGGTGTTCAGCTCGATCGATCACGGCGGTCGCTACGCCTATGGCAACCAGCCGTCGATCACGGCGTGGAACCTGGCGCGGCTCGCCGAGACACTGCTCCCCCTCATCGACGGCGACCAGGATCGTGCGATCGGACTCGCGACGACGGTGCTGGAGACGCTGGGCGACCGATTCGCCGATGCGTGGCGTGACGAGGTCGCTGCCAAGCTCGGCGTCGAGTCGAGTGAGCTGAGAGCGACTGGCACCGAACCGGGACTCGCTGATCGGCTGCTCGCGCTGTTCCGGGAGCATCGAGTGGATTGGACCTCGGGCTGGAGGTCACTGTCATCCGTGATGCGGGGTGACCCCTGCAGCCCCATCGACGGCGACCCGCGCTTCGAATCCTGGGCGGCCGACTGGCTGGCGGCCGTCGACCGGTCGGGTCGTTCCCGCCGCGACGTCGCCGCGGAGCTGGATCGCACGAACCCGTTGTACGTCGCGCGCAATCATCTCGTCGAAGAGGCACTGACCGCTGCGAGCGACGACGGCGAGCTCGCGTTGTTCGAACGACTCGTGGACGTGGTGCGTGACCCGTTCGCCGAACAGCCCGGTGCTGAGCGATACGCCGAGCCCGCCCCACCGGGCAGCCCCCGCCACGTCACCTTCTGCGGCACCTGAACCATCGGCGAGAGCAACATCGCCGCCAGGCGAGAACGTTGTCGCCTGGCGCTCGCGTTGCAGGTCCCGAGTCGCACCAGTCGCCACAACACGTCCGGCGGAACCTGACCTGCAACATCAGCGCCAGTCGGGAACGTTTTCGCCTGGCGCTGATGTTGCGTCAGGAGAGTGAATTGATCGCGGTGTCTTTCGCCCAGCGGTAGTCGGCTTTGCCGTTCGGCGCGCGGTAGATCTCGTCGACGAACACGACCTCGCGGGGCGCTTTGTAGTCCGCGATCTGGTCCTTGACCGACTCGATGATTTCGGCTGGGTCGGTTGGCTCGCGGACGGAGCAGACGAGCGTGACCGTCTCGCCGAAGCGTTCATGTGGGACGCCCACGACGTTCGCATCGATCACGGCAGGGTGCTGGCGGGCGGCAACCTCGACTTCTTCGGGGTAGATCTTCTCACCGCCCGAGTTGATGCACACCGAACCTCGCCCGAGCAGCGTCACCCTTCCGTCCTCGGCGATCAGCGCATAGTCGCCGGGCGAGGTGTACTGCACGCCGTCGACAACCGGGAACGTCTCGGCGGTCTTGTCGGCATCGCCCCAGTAGCCCCGAGGCTGCGGGCCTGACGAGGCGAGCCGACCCGGCGTGTCACTCCCCCATGGCAGCGGCCGACCGGTCTCGTCGTCGAGCGTGACGACGTTCGGCGGTGCGGTGAAGATCGCCGTCTCGGGCGGTTCCTGGCCGGGCATCGTCATCGCCAGCGCGAACGGTCCGCCCTCGGACGCGCCGATCATGTCGAGGATCATCACCTGTGGCATCGCCGCCTGGAACTTCCGCTTCTGCTCCGCGGAGAGTGTCGCACCGGTCGACGAGATCCGCTGAACACACGACACGTCTCGCCCGGCACTCGCACCGCCGGGGCCGAGCGCGTCGGTCATCGGCCGGGCGAACGCGTCGCCGACCAACGAGATCTGCGTCACCCGATGTGTCTCGACGAGCGACCAGAGTTCGTCCGCCTCGAACGAGCGGCCACCGAGCAACACCACCGAGCCACCCATCACGAACGATCCGATCGCGAGGAACAGCGCGGTGCCGTGCATCAACGGCGGCGCACACAACATGACGGGTCCGGTGCCTGCCTCGCGAAGCTGCGCCGCGACCTCCGCGACCTGGTCGACCGTGGTGGGCACGTCGATCCCGGCTGCGGTGTACTGCGTGAACGCCAATGCGCCGAACAGGTCGACGTGTCGCCACATGACCCCCTTCGGGTTGCCCGTCGTGCCGCCGGTGTAGAGCATCAGCAGGTCCTCACCCGACCGGTCGATCCGCCGGGCGGGTGTGGCCGCCGCCCGAACCTCGTGGTACCACTCGGCCCCGTCGACCAGCGGCGAACCGTCGTCGACCTGGAGCAACACCCGAACGGTCGGCATCGACGCCCGGGCCTCGTGCACCCGGTCGCCGAGCGAGCCGTGGAAGACGAGGACCTCCGCGCTCGCGTTGTCGCAGACGTAGGCGATCTCGGGCGCCTTGTAGCGGTAGTTGACGTTGACCGGCGACGCTCGAACCTTGAACGCGGCGTACGTCGACTCCAGGTACTCGGGGCAGTTGAACATGAGTTGTGCCACCCGCGTCTCGTGACCGACACCTCGATCGGCGAGCGCCTGGGCGAGCCGGGCGGCGCCTTCATCGAGCTCACCCCAGGTCGTGACGTGGTCGCCGACGACGACGGCGGTGGCATCGGGTGCGGCATCGGCGAGCGCCTCCCACAGCGTCGCCCAGTTCTCGCTGACGGTCATCGTCGTTCGCCTCCTCGAGCGTCGGTCGATCGGGGTCAGCTTGGCACCTGCGCGCAGCCGCACCGGACCCGGACGGCGCCGAACGAGGTCGAGCCGGAGCGCGACCGCGGTTCGCCCGCGCGGATCAGCCGTCGGTGCTGCGAGCGGCGAGCCAGGCCCGCCACTGCGCCTCGTCGCGCTCGACGAGCGCGTCGGCCTCGTCGCCGTACAGGTACGACCAGACCGAGACACTGACCGTGTCACCGACCTGTTCGGCGGCGAGGAACGCCGTGCCCTCGGCGGGCTGGTCGAGCACGAGTGCGAGGTGGTCGTGCGCGACATCGGCGACCATGCCCGCCAGCGGCGGCGCATCGTCGGCCGTCACCACGATGCGATCGCCTGCGTTCGGCTGCTCGGGCAGTCCGAGGTCGGCGAGCAACCGCTGCCACGCCATGGTGCGCGGCCCGGCCCAGTTCGCCATCGGCAACGACGGAGTGGCCGATCGACCGCCGAAGTGCGTGAGATGGAGACGCAGGTTCGACAGGAAGATCAACCAGCCGTCACGCATCGCGTCGTACTGGGCGTCCCATTCCTCGCCCGAACCGAACCCCGAGTTGACGAGTCGAACGACGCAACTTGCGCCGTCGCGCGCTTCGACGATCCACTCGAAGGCGAGGCCCTCGACGTCGCCACCGTCGATCAGGACCCGGCGTGGCGGATCCCACGCGGCGACTCGTCCGGTGGCCTGCATGTCTGGCCCGAAGTCGAACTCGACGTCGCCGCCTTCGCGCTCTTCGATCCGGTGACGCACGTACCACGACGACACGCCGGGCCCGGTGGCGATCGCCCGCCACACCTCCTCGGGCGTGCCGGGCACCTCGATCTCGAGTTCGATGCTGCGACCGACGCCTCCGCTGGTCGAGTCGGGCTGGGGTGCTGAGTCGGGGGTGTCGGTCACGTGGAGTCCTCTCGTGGTGGGCGGGGGTGGGCGACGACGATCAGGCGATGCCAGCGGCCGTTCGCGGCCGACTCGTCGTGGTAGGTCGCGGCGAGCCGGTGCACGGCGTCTGCGAGGTCGTTCGTGAAGGCGGCTCGGTCGGTGGCTGACGCGAACCGGATGTCGGTGTCGATCGTCAGGGTCGGGAGCCGCTTCCCGGCGGCGCGGGCTCGGCGCGCCAGCTGGCCGACCTCGCTGACCAGTCGGCTCGCGACGGCGAGCAGGTAGCGGGTCGAGAGCCGGTCGTCGTCGCGGTCGGCGGCGCGCACGGTCGGTGCGTTGCCCCCGAGCAACTCGGGCGCCAGCACCCACGCCGACGCGGTCGCCACGACGACGCGCTCGGTCAGACCACGACGGGGTCGCTCTTCGACCAACGCCACCAGCCCCCGAGACTCGAGCACCCGAAGGTGATGGTTGATCTTCTGGCGCGGCTCGCCGAGTTCGGCCGCGACCGTCGAGGACGAACCGGGCATCGCGAGCGTTGCGAGCACCCGGCATCGCAGCGGGTCGAGCAACGTGCGGGCGACATCGGGATCGTCGACGATCGCGACGTCAGCAGCGGGCGCAGGCACTGTCGGCGCGGTCTGCTCGGTCGCCATGCCGTCACCATCTCATTTGAAAGCAGATGTTGTCAATACGGAATCGGCGTTGCCAGCAGCGACCCGAGGCGATCGCGATCAGAACCAGGGATGCTCGTGTCGGAACGTCGCGCGGGCCTCCGCACGCGTCGTGGGACCGTGCAGTCGGTCGACGCCGCGATCGGAGAGCTCGCGCCGGAGTTGCGCACGGTCGGTCGCGCTCGGCGCGCACGACTGCATCGCCGGATCGATGCCGTACAGCCGTGCCGCGTTCCCACCGAGGATCTTCGACTTCACGTCGACGGTGAGCGCCGGGTACCCGTACCGCTCCTGGAACTCCGGCGTGATCGAGAACGCACGGAACGCTTCGATCTGTGATTGGGGCGACCCGTACCAGATCGAGTCGGTCCC
>JBCBDK010000090.1:0-9848 GCA_038529675.1 Actinomycetota bacterium | reverse complement strand
CGCCACCGGCCCCAGCGGATCCGACTGCGTCGGCGCCCGATGCGGCGGGTCCGGCGCTCGGCCCACCGTCGGTCGGACCCGACCAGCCGTTGCCTCCTCGCCCACCGTTGATCGTCGATCGGATGATCTCGAGTTGCCCGGCGTTGCGCGACTGCACGGCCACGCTCACGGCACCGGACGTCGAGTCGGACGTCCCGGCGCCGGCGGCACCGGCGACGATGCGGCTGTCCTCGATGCGGACGTCGACCTCGTCGATCGCCACGGCGAACGAGCCCTCCCCCGCCGGCGCGTCGGCGGCGATCAGATCGATCGACGCAATCACCCTGGCTTCGTCACCTTCGACGAGGATCGCGGTCGAAGCACCGTCGATGCCGGTACGGGCGAGCGGGTCGCGGAACCAGTTCTCGTCGTAGCCGCCGTACAGATCCATCCCGGGCCCGAGCACGATCGGGCCCGCGGTCGTGTCGTGCCTGCCGACGCTGCGGAGGTGGATGTCGTTCCCCGTCGCAGCTGCGGCGGCCAGCGTGCGCAACGGCGCGTCGACCGTGCCGGCCGCCGAGTCGTCGCCCCGCTCGAGGTCGACGAAGACCGCGGTGGCGGCGTCCTCGACGATGCGGACGACGAGCTCGTCGCTCACGCCCTGGTCAGCGGCAGCATCGTCGTCGTCATCGGGATCGACGACTCGCAGCTCGAACGCAACGTGTCCGACAATGTCGGGGGCCGTGAACGACACGATCGGGCCGCCGAGCGCGCCGACGCCGGCGGTGACGTCGGGGCCAGCGGTCTGCACCCAGCGCACGAACTCGCCGGGCGTCGCCTCGCCGACGTCGGCTGCGGTGAGGGTGACGACGGTCCCGGCGCTCGCGAGCAGGTCGGCGCCTGCGTCGACGGCCGACGGCAACGGGATCGTCGTCGTGGTCGTACTGGTCGTACTGGTCGTGGTCGTCGTGTCGGCGACGGTGGTCGACGTGGTCGACGTGGCAACGGCGCTCGTCGGCGCAGCCGAACTCGACGGCACTGCGCTGACCGGGGCGTCGTCGCCGCCGCCACGCGAGAACAGGAACGCGACGAGCCCGATCAACAGGACCAGACCGCCCACCGAGGCCAGGCCGACCACGACCATCCGCTGGCGTCGTTCGCGCTCGGCCCGGAGTCGGGCTGCGACGCGCGCTGCGGGATCGTCGATCAGCTGCGACTCGTGGGCGACGCCGGCGGGCGGCGCAGCAGCCGGTGGGACCGGAGCGCCGGTCGGGACGGGCACCGCTCCCGGCAGCACCGCGGTCGGCTCGGCCTCGGGGCCGCCGAGGTCGTCCGCACGGTCGGACACAGCGCCATCGGTCGGCTCGCCGTCGTCGGCATCGGGTGTCGCGTCACGCGGTGACGCGTTGCCGGCGTCACCCGAACCGCCCGACGCGTGCTCGCCGTCGTCGATCGGATCGTCGTGCTGCGGGTCGCCGCCGTCGTCGCTCATCGCATCATCCCGTCATCGGATGCGACGACGCTACCGCTCAGGCGTCGGCGGGTCCTGGCAGGGCTCGGCGAAGCTGGCCGAGTGCGGTGATGACGGAGAACTGTCGCATCTGTTCACGCAGACCGGGCAGGTTCGCCCGGTGCACCTCGGCGCTCAGCGGCGTCTCGATCCCGACGAACAACGTGCCCGCCGGCTGGCCGTCCTGCTCGCCCGGCCCGGCGACCCCGGTGAGTGCGAGTCCGACGTCTGCCCCCGTGAGCGATCGGATGCCCGACGCCATCTCGCGGGCCGCGGACTCCGACACGACCGGGCCGTCACCCACGTCGAGCAGCGATTGCTTGAGTGCCGTCGCATAGCTCACGATCCCGCCGACGAACACGTCGCTCGAGCCGGGTACCGACGTGAGCCGACCGCCGACGAGTCCGCCGGTGACCGATTCGGCGACGGCAACGCTCCAACCCAGTTCGCGGCACCGGTCGAGGACGACGGACTCCATCGTCTCGTCGTCGATGCCGAACACGAGCTCGCCCAGCTCGCGCCGGATCCGCGCTTCCCAGACGTCGAGCGAGGCGGCGAGATCGGCCTGGGTCGGTGCCTTCGCAGTGAGTCGGACCTTGAGTCCCTCCCAGCCGGACGCGAGAAACGCCAGCGTCGGCGTGCCGAGCTCGTCGAGTTCGGCGATGACGTGGTCCAGGCGTTCGTTCAACCCGCTCTCCGACTCACCCCAGGTTCGCAGCACACGGCTCCCGATCACCGCGGGCTCACCGCTGCGTTCGAGGAGGTCGGGCAGGACCGCGCGCTGGATCATGTCGCGCATCTCGTGGGGAACACCGGGCACGGCGTACACGACCCGTTGCACGGGCCGGCCGCTCGCATCGGTGACGCTCACCGGGCAGATCAACCCCGGGGCGGTCCCGCGCGTCTGCTCGATCACCGTCGCGCCCTCGGGCACCATCGCCTGACGGAGGTTGTTGTCGGGCATCGACCGTCCACGACTCGCGAACATCTCGCGGATGATGTCGGCGATCGACTCGTCGAGGCCCAGCTCGACGCCCATCACCGTTGCAAGGACGTCACGGGTGAGGTCGTCGTGGGTGGGGCCGAGACCGCCGCACACGATCACGGCGTCGGCGTCGTCGCCGGCCGGGTCGAGCAGACGACGGAGCTGCGCCTCGATACGCGTCGGGTTGTCGCCGACCTTGACCTGCACGAGCGAGTCGATTCCGTTCGCCGCCAACTCGCCGCCGATCCACGACGAGTTGGTGTCGATGATCTGACCGAGCAACAGCTCGGTACCGACCGTGAGCACGGCGACGTGCATCGGCGAGGATCCGGGCTCGTCCACCGGCTCAGACCGGCTGCGGCGTACCGACGGTTGCCGGGCGCCGGGCGTACCACAGGTATTGGACGCCGCTGACGAGGGTGAGCACGACGGCGAGCCACAGCAGACCGTTCCAGAGGATCGTGGCGTCGAGCGCCGTCCACGGCAGCACTGCGAACGCAACCGCGAACTGCTGGACGACGGTCTTGTACTTGCCCGTCGTGCTCGCCGGAACGCTCACGCCGCGGCCGGCGACGATGATGCGATACGCGCTGATCAGCAGCTCGCGCGCAGCGATGATCGCAACGGGCACGAACCAGAAGACGTCGTGTGCGACCAACGTGAACATCGCGCCGAGTACCAGCACCTTGTCGGCCAGTGGATCGAGAAACGCGCCAACGGCGGTCGGCCCGCGGCGGCGGGCGATGTAGCCGTCGATCCCGTCGCTCGAGCAGAGCACGAACCACAGGAAGAACGCCCACCACGAGCCGGACCCGTCCTCCGGGATCGCCAAGAAGACGAGCGGCGAGAGCAGGATCCGGATCGCCGTGATGGCGTTCGCCCAGGAGTTGATCGACTCGACCATGCCGTCACCCGAACCCGTCGGACTCCGTGACGAGGTGATCTGCGTCGAGCTGATCGGCATCGAGTTGGTTCGTGTCGACGCCGGCGGCGACCAGGTCGGGCCCGAGCGCATCGGCGATCTGGACCCTGACGAACGCTCCCACCTCCTCAGTCTTGCCGACGTGAACGATTCCATCGATCTCCGGTGCCTCGCGATGGCTGCGTCCGACGCCGGGCGCATCGACCAGCACCGTCATCTCGGTGCCGATCAGTTCGTCGCGACGCGCGGCCGTGATCTCGTCCTGGAGCTCACGCAGCTCGGCCAAACGCTCCTGCATCAGCGAGTCGGGGACCTCGCCGTCGAGGTCGGCCGCATAGGTGCCGTCCTCGGGGCTGTAGGCGAAGAACCCGCACCAGTCGAGCTGGGCCCGCTCGACGAAGTCGACGAGCTGGTCGTGATCGTCCTCGGTCTCGCCCGGGTAGCCGACGATGAAGTTGCTCCGGAAGGCCGCATCGGGCTCACGCCGACGGATGTCGGCGATGCGGTCGAGGAAGCGCTGGCCGTCGCCCCACCGACGCATCCGACGGACCAGTGGTTTCGAGACGTGCTGGAGCGACAGGTCGAAGTAGGGCACGCCCGACGCACAGATGGAGTCGATCAGGTCGTCGGTCAGGTCGCTCGGATACAGGTACAGCAACCGGACCCGATCGACGGCTGCGGCCACGGCGTCGACGAGGCCGACGATGGAACCGGCACCGAGCTCGTCGGGGCGGTCCTTGCCATACGAGGCGAGGTCCTGTGCGACGAGCACGATCTCGCGGGCCTGGGTCTGCTCGACCTCGGTCAGGATCTGCGCGACGTCGCGGCTCCGCTGCGGGCCACGGAAGCTGGGGATCGCACAGAAGCCGCATGAACGGTCGCAGCCCTCGGCGATCTTGACGTACGCCCACGGCGCCGCCGACGCCGGCCGCGGCAGGTTCAGCAGGTCGAAGTCGGGCAACGGTACCGACGACACCGGGATCAGCTTGCGATCGACCGGCGCCGCACGATCCGGGCCGCGCAGGATCGGGATCTCGTCGCCGGTTCGTTGCTCGGGCGTGACGGCGAACGCCTGGCCGAAACCCGCGACGGCGTCGACCTCGGGGAGCTCGGCCGCGAGTTCGTCGCCGTAGCGCTCGGCCATGCATCCGGTGACGACGAGCTTCGAGCCGTCCTTGCGCTGCTCGTGGAGGGCGAAGATCGTGTCGATCGACTCCTGGCGGGCCTCACCGATGAACGCACAGGTGTTGACGACGATCAGGTCGGCCGCGTCGGCGTCGGCCGTGGGGTCCAAGCCGTCCGCGACGAGCGCGCCGACGAGCTTGTCGGAGTCGACGTCGTTCTTGGGGCAGCCGAGCGTCTCGACGTAGAAGGAACCCACGTCAGAGCACGCTACGGCCTCATCCGGCGTCCTGGGCTGCTCTCGCTCGAGGACGAGTGCCCACTCCTCGTCAGCTACTCGTCGGCGGCCGCCTCGGCCTCGTGCCACCGACGGCCGACGTCGGCGTACATCTGCGGTGTCGGCAACATCATCAGCGACGCTCCGCCGTCGACCATGATCGTCTGTCCGGTGATGTACGACGCCTGGTCACTCGCGAGGAAGGTCGTGGCGTCGGCGATGTCGGCGGGTGTCCCCATCCGTCCGAGCGGCGTGACCTCGCGCATCGCCTGGATCACGGGCCCCATCGAGAACGCACGTGCGGTCATCGGCGTCTCGATCAGCGATGCGGACACGGCGTTGAAGCGGATGCCCGCATCGCCGTACTCGACGGCCGCGATCTGCGTGGCGTACTCGAGCCCGGCCTTCGCGCTGGCGTACGCAGCGAGCCCTCGCGCCGGGTTGTGCGCGGTGAGCGAGCTGATCGAGACGAAGGAACCGCCCGATCCTGCGTCGCGCATCGCGTTGCCGGCGTGGCGCATGCAATACATCGCGCCCTGGATCTGTACTGCGTGCATCGCCTGCAACTTGTCGGGAGTCAACTCGGCGATCGGCGTCGACTGCTCGAAGCCGGCACAGTTGACGAACACGTCGAGCGCCCCGTGCGACGCCACCGTGTCGGCGACGACCGCCTGGATCTGATCGTCGTCGGTGATGTCACAGGTCGCTCCGTGTGCGCCGAGTTCGGCCGCCTTCTCGTCCACGACGTCGCGGCGACGAGCGGCGATCACCACGGCCGCGCCCTCGGCGACGAACCGCCGCGAGATCGCCTCACCAAAGCCGCTGTGGCCGCTGATCACGATCGCGGTCTTCTGATCGAGCAGTCCCATGCGCCCGGACACTACGAACCGCTCGCTGGCGGCGGCGAGCCGTACCGTTCGACGAGGTCGCCGCCGCACCGAGCGAGCAGCTCCGTCAGCTCGGTCGGCGGGTCGTGCAGTTCGATGCGGTGGCTCAGGCCGGCGATCTGCGCGACGAGCACCTCGACCGTCCAGGCGCCGAGTTCAGCGCGGTGGCGCGGTTCGACGCCGGCGTCGTCGCCTGGAAGCGCCTCGCGGAGCACGAGTTCGGTGCCGAGCGATCGCAGCGGCGCGATCGCCCAGTCGTCGATCGTCGCCTCGACGGTCACCCGGCGGCTGCGCTCGACGTAGCCGCTCGTGATCTCCTCCCACGCAGACTCGAGGTCGAAGTCCGCGGGCGGTTCGAAGCACTCGTCGAGAAGCGTCGCCGACGTGATCCGGTCGAGCCGGAACGTTCGACGCCCGGCGTCGGTCGCCGCCACCACGTACCACGAGCCCTGCTTCGTGACGAGGCCGAATGGTTCGATGACCCGCCGGGTGGCCGGCCGGCCGGCGCGTTCGTAGCCGAGGTCGACACGTCGACGTTGGAGCACCGCCTGCTGGAGCGGTTCGAGCCACTCGTCACGACGGGGTTCGTGCAGGACGCTGGCGACGTTGCCCCACGGCCGGTCGTCGGCGACGATCGTCGCGACGACGGCGTCCGCTTCGGCTCGGATCGGTTCGGGAAGCGCTTGGGTGAGCTTGGCGACTGCCGTGCGAAAGTCCGACGTCGCCTGACCGGCTGCGGCGGCCATCGTCACGAGGGCACGAGCCTCGGCCGAGCGGAGCCCGGTCAGGTCGGTCCGGGCGTCGCCGAGGAGTCGCCACCCGCCGTACCGACCGCGCACGGAGTACACCGGAATGCCGGCCACCGCCAAGGCGTCGAGGTCGCGGCGAGCGGTTCGTTCGGAGATCTCGAGCTCGTCGGCGACCTCGCGGGCGGTGACCTGACCTCGTGCCTGCAGCAACAGGAGGACAGCCACGAGTCGGTCGGCACGCACCACGCGATCGTGGCACACAAACCGGTCAATCGATGGCCGGTTTCATCGCACACCATGTGCGACATGGACAACACATCGAACACCACCAACCCGCCGGCCGTTCGCGGTCACGTCGGCATCGCGCACCACAGCGGCGAGCCGCTTGCTCCGGATGATCCTCGCGTCGCCTTCCTGCGCGCCGCGCAGACGGCGCAGGCCGTCGTCGGCACGGTCGAGCGAACCGACGAGCAGCGGCCGACGCCGTGCGCCGGCTGGACCGTGACCGACCTGGTCCGCCACGTCGTCGCGGTCTTCGACCGGGTCGTGGCAGCGCCGTCCGGCGCCGACCTTGCGGCGATGCCGACCATGGCCTCGGTCGAGGTCGGTACAGCCGCTGATGCGATCGGCGACCGGCTGCCTGCGATCCATGCCGCGTGGGAGGATCCGGCGCGGCTCGAGCAGCTCATCGAAGCGCCGTGGGGGCCGACGCCCGGTGGCGTGTGCCTGCAGGTCTGGGCCGGCGAGTTGCTCATGCACACCTGGGATCTCTCGGTGTCGATCGGCGTGAGCGTCGACTGGCCGGAGCCCGACGTGTCGATGGCGCTGGAAGGGAGCATCGCCTCGCTGCCACCGGAGCGACCAGCCGCGGAGATCCCGTTCGACGACGCCGTCGCAATCGCCGATGACGCACCGACCATCGAACGGCTGGTGGCCTGGGTCGGCAGGAACCCGGCCGACCCGATCCGGGTGTGACGGCGACCTGCTGTCTCGCTCTCGCCCTCACGGCGGCTGCGATCAGACGACGGTCGAGCGGAACTTGGCCATCAGGTGGGCGCCGGCGAGCACCGGCTCGTACCGCGGGCGCTCGCCGTCGCTGACGATGCACTCGATCACGGCGTCCCAGTTGGCGTTGTGGAAGAACGGCATGGTCAGGCGGCGCTCGCCGTGGCGATCGAGCGGCACGACCACGCGGTGCATCGTGGAGCGCCATCGGTCGTTCGACCAGCGCTGCATCAAGTCGCCGAGATTGACCACGAGCGAGCCGTCGGGCGCCTCGACGTCGACCCACGCCCCCGGCCGGTGCTCGACCTGGAGGCCGGGTTCGTCGTCGAGGCGCAGAATGGTCAGCGTGCCGTAGTCGGTGTGGGCACCTGCGCGCATCGACCCGGGCGGCGGGGGCCGGTCGAGTGGCGGGTAGTGCGCGCATCGGAGCGCTGAGCCGTGGCGGTCGACGAAGCTGCTCATCGCGCCGTCGCCGAGACCGAGGGCGACGGCGAACACGTCCATCAGCGTGGTCGCCAGCGCGCCCATCGCCCGGTAGTACGCCTCCAGCGCCCGACGCAGCTCGGGCATCGGGGCCGGCCAGCGATTGGGTGCGTACACCGCTCGCTCGTCGGGGTGGACCATCTCGTCGAGCGGCCGAGGCGGCGGATCGACCGGGCCGACGTCGAACGTCTCCTTCAGATCGGGCGTGGTGTCGCCTCCGATCGAGCGGTTCAGCGCCTCGTACTCGAACGGGCTGTACCCGTACGGCGCACCCGGCTCGGTCTTGGCGGCCGACATCCGCTGCTCGAGCGGCAGCTCGAAGAACGCACGGGCGGCCTCATGGGCTCGATCGAGCACGTCGGGCGGCACGCCGTGGCCGACGACGGCGAAGAAGCCGACCTCTCGGCACGCCCGATCGACGTCAGCGCCGACCGTTGCCCGCTGCTCGGCCGACCCATCTGCGAAGTCGGACAGATCGATGATCGGGACGGTCACGGTCCCCAGCGTGCCAGGCGAGCGGCGGTCGGTCGTCACGCACGGAGACGCTGATCGCGAGAACGCGAGCGCGTTCCTGAGGCTTCGTCGGGCAGGCTCGTGAGGTGAGGCGCGTTGCGATCGTCGGGCCTGGAGGAGCTGGCAAGTCCACCTTCGCTCGCGCGCTCGGCGAACGCACCGGGCTCCCGGTCATCCACCTCGACCGCCACTTCTGGCAGCCCGGCTGGATCGAGACCGACCGCGACGCTTGGCCTGCGAAACAGGCCGCCTTGCTCGCCGGCGCCAGCTGGATCGTCGACGGCAACTACGGCGGAACGTTCGACGAGCGCTTCTCACGCGCCGACACCGTGATCGTCATCGCTCGGCGCCGTCGTGCGTGCGTCGCCTCGGCGATCTGGCGCACGACCAAACATCGCGGGAGGGCGGTCCAGGCCGACGGGTGCCCAGAGCGGTATCAGCTCGAGTTCTATCGCTGGATCTGGAACTACCCGAGGGACAGCCGACCCCGACTCGACGCAGCGATTGAGCGACACCCACACCTCTCGGTCGTCGAGTTGACCAAGCGGGGTGAGATGCGGCGATTCCTACGTGACGCTGGGGATGCATGATCCGGCCGGGTGCCGGAGCCTCCCCGAGTGAGCCTGAGTCCTCGCCGAACGCTGCAGTTCGCACGTAGACGGGGCGGACGGCACGCAGCTACGTCGTGCCGTCGATCTGTGCGCGCAGGATGTCGACATGGCCGGCGTGCTGGAGGCAACGCCGGACGGCGCATCGTGGCGTCGTCGAGTCCGACGGCCCGATCAACGATTGCGTTCGGACAGCTCCTCACTGGATCTCGCTTGCGAGATCCAACCTACGCGCGGGGGTGTCACGGTCGGGAATCGGCCACGTCGGACGCGCCCGCGGGCGGCTCCCCCGCAATGCCGTTGGCAAAATCCCGCCGTCGGCCAGGGATCGGGTGCGAGCAGCGACCAGATTCGGCCGCAGGGCTCGGGCAGACCTCGCACCCCCGGCGGAGCCGTCCGCCACGAGGGCTGCTGGCAGACTGCGGGCATGCGGTTGGCGGTGCTTGGGTTCGTGTTCGAGGAGCTGTTCGAGTTGGGGTCCCACATCCTCGCCGCGATCGTCGGCATGGCGATCGCAGAACACGTCGATGCGTCATAGGTCGCAGTGCGATGGCTGATGTCCTCTGATCGCGGCAGCCAACGAGTCCAGGGCCTCGGCGGCACGGAATGGAACATCCGCTGCACCTGGCACCCGTGGCCAGCTCGTGGTCGGTTTCGGGTCGCCTCTTCAGCACACCTCGGCAGAAGCCTGGCGAACCGGCACGCTCGGAAGAACACTGGCTGCATTCACGCCGGATGGCAGATCGCTTCGACGATGCGTTCGTGCTCGTTGCACCCGTGTTCGTTGCACTGATCGTCGTCGCGGTGG
>JBCBDK010000089.1:0-9964 GCA_038529675.1 Actinomycetota bacterium | reverse complement strand
GCCGACATCCTGCTCGTCGAGCCGGGTCAGGAAGAGGAAGTCGAACTGCAGAAGCTGTTCGACGACTCCGACGACGACGAGAACCTCGAGCCGCGTCCGCCGGTCATCACCGTGATGGGTCACGTCGACCACGGCAAGACGACGCTGCTCGACAACATCCGCGGTGCCAACGTGGTCGACGGCGAGGCCGGCGGCATCACGCAGCACATCGGTGCCTACACCGTCACCAACCAGATGGGGTCGGTCACGTTCCTCGACACGCCGGGCCACGCGGCGTTCACGCAGATGCGAGCCCGCGGTGCCGACGCAACCGACATCGTCGTGTTGATGGTGGCGGCCGACGACGGCCTGATGCCACAGACGATCGAGGCGATCAACCACGCCCGCGCCGCCGAGGTGCCGATCGTGGTTGCGGTCAACAAGATCGACAAGGACAACGCCGATCCGCAGCGCGTGCTCACGCAGCTCGCCGAATACGAACTCGTGCCCGAGGCGTGGGGCGGCGACACGATCGTCGTCGAGATGTCGGCGCTGCAGGGTCTCGGGGTCGACGACCTCATCGAGCAGTTGCAGCTGGTCGCGGAGCTCGAGGAGCTCGAGGCCAACCCGAACGGCCGCGCGAAGGGCATCGTCATCGAGGCCCAGCTCGACAAGGGGCGTGGCCCCGTCGCCACGGTGCTCGTCGACAAGGGCACCCTCGAGGTCGGCCAGCCGATCGTCGCCGGCGGGGCCTGGGGCCGCGTCCGAGCGATGATCAACGACAAGGGCGAGCAGGTGAAGACGGCCGGTCCGTCCACCCCGGTCCAGGTGCTCGGTCTGTCGACCGTGCCCGAGGCCGGCGACGAGTTCCGTGCCGCTCCCGACGAGAAGGTCGCCCGGACCGTCGGCGAGGCCCGCGCCGAGCGGCTCAAGGCCAGGCATCTCCGCGAAGACTCCCGAGTCAAGACCGGCACGAAGCTCGAGGACATCTTCGCCCAGATCCAGTCGGGCGAGAAGGCATCGCTCAACATCCTCATCAAGGCCGATGTGCAGGGTTCGCTCGAAGCGGTCACCGAGTCGCTGCGCAAGCTCGACTCCAACGAGGTCGAGATCTCGTTCGTCCACCGTGCGGTGGGCGGCATCACCGAGAACGACATCACGCTCGCCGAGGCCACGAACGCCACGATCATCGGCTTCAACGTGCGCCCCGACGGGAAGGCCCGCAAGGCCGCGGAGCAGGCGCAGGTCGAGATCCGGACCTACGAGATCATCTACAAGCTGCTCGAGGACATCGAGCAGGCAATGGTCGGCATGCTCGAGCCGGAGTACGAAGAGCAGGTCACCGGCGAAGCCGAGGTTCGCGAGATCTTCCGGGTCCCGCGTATCGGTGCGATCGCGGGTTGCTACGTCCGCTCGGGTGTCATCACCCGTGGCTCCGGCGTCCGCTTCCTGCGCGACGGTTCGATCATCTGGAAGGGCAGCATCAGCTCGCTGAAGCGGTTCAAGGATGACGCTCGGGAGGTACGCGAGGGCTTCGAGTGCGGTATCGGTCTCGACGACTTCCAGGACCTGAAGCCGGGTGATCTCATCGAGACCTACGAGAACGTCGAGATCGAACGGTCGCTGACCTGAGCGCTCGCCACAGCAGGTTCGCGGTTGCGGCTGCGCTCGGCGGTGCTACGCGTCGCTGCAAGATCTGGGTGCGACGGTTCGGCGCCGCTGTCCCGTAGCGTCGAAGCGTGCATCGCTCGGTACTCCTCGCCGCCGGCCTCGTTCTCGCAGCATGTGCCGGGGGCTCTGACGACGCGACGTCGGTGCCGACCGACGACGCGGCGGTCGACCCGTCGGATCCCTCCGGCGACGTGCCCCTCGACGCCGACGAACCCACCGGGAATCCGACGACCGACACCGGTGACGGCACCGGCGAGGACGCCGTCGACGCCGACGTGGACGACGACGTCGGAACCGACTCGCCCGCCGACGAGTTACCGACCGAGGCAGCGCCCGAGCCGCTGACCGATCCGTCACGAGGCGGGACGCTCACCGTGCTGCTCGAGGCCGAGAGCGACACGTGGGACATCCCGAACGCGAACTGTGCGACCTCGTGCATCACGGTCATGCAACAGATCGCCGATCCGTTGCTCGCGGTCAACGACTCGGGGGAGCTGGAGCCGTTCCTGCTCGAGGACGTCGAGATCAGTGACGACCTGACCACGTGGACGCTCACGATGCGACCCGACGTGGTGTTCCACGACGGCACCGCCGCCGACGGCGCCGCAGTGCAACGACACCTGCGTGAGTACGCCGCCGGCATCGTGCAGAGCCAGGCCTATCGAACGCTCGAGGGTGGCCCCGCCGCGGGCGAGGGGATCGAACTGCTCGACGACATGACCGTCCGCGTGACGTTCGACGAACCGAACGCGGCATTCGGTCATCAGCTCGCGTCATGGTCCGGGTGGTTGCTCGCCCCGTCGTTCTGGGACGACGAGTCGCCCACGGCGCTGCCGATCGCAACCGGTCCGTTCGAGATGATCGAGTGGTCGAGGAACGAGATCACCCGCCTGCGCGCCAGCACCGACTACTGGCGGACCTCGGAGTCGGGAGCGCCACTTCCGTATCTCGACGGCATCGACTTCCGACCGGTGCCCGACGTGTCGGCGCGGCGGGCCATCATGGAGGCCGGCGACGCCGACGTGAACGTCGACTCCTTCCCGGAGAACCTCGCGTTCTGGACCGGGGACTGGGTGAGTGCCGGCAACTCGCTGGCCCGGGTCGATCCGGACCGTGACGTCGAGTACCTCCTGCTGAACGCGTCGCGGTCACCGTTCTCCGACCGCGAGTTCCGACGGGCGCTCGCCGCCTGCACCGATCGTGAGGAGTACCTGGCGTTCCGGGCGCCAGGCATGGAGCTCGCGTCTGGGCCGTTCGCCGCCGGGTCGCTCGGCTTCACCGACGAGACCGACTTCCCCGAGTTCGATCCCGATGCCGCATCGGCGATGCTCGACGAACTGGGTCGACCCGACGATCTCGTCATCGGCACGACGAACGTGCCGTCCCAACAGCTCACCGCAGAACTCCTCGTCGACCAGTGGCTGGTCAACTGCGACCTCGAGGTCGCGATCGACGTGTTCGAGCAGAGCGAGTACATCACCCGTGCCCTCGTCGCCGACTACGACCTCCTCGTCTGGCGGAACCACGGCCAGGGGTACCCGGCGATGGAATCGGTCTGGTGGCACAGCCGCCACACCGAGGGACTCGCCACGAACTTCGGGCGGATCGTCGACGACGACATCGACCGCCTGCTGGACCAGCTCGCCGCAACGGTCGATCCGGTCGAGGTCGATCGGCTCGGCCAGGAGATCACCCGCGTCTTCGGCAGCGAGGTCTACAACATCTGGTTGAACACCGGTGCCTGGGCGGTGCCGGTGCGCCAGGGCGTGTTCGGCGTCGGCACCGTCGAGATGCCGTCAGGCGAGCAGATTCGCGGTGCGATCGGTGGGCGCCTGTGGCTCCACGAGGCCTGGCTCGCATCCTGATCAACGCTCATCGTCACGCCGTGACCACCGGCCGAGCGGCACGAAGTTGCGATCGCGTGACGTGCGATGGCGATTGTCTCCGGTGAACTTGGAGCGGTGTGACCGGTGACATACTCTCGCCCCGAGGGGGTCCGACCGGACTCCTCTGGATGGTCCGTCCCGGGCCGCAGAGATGGGGGAAACGATGAGACGACTTCGTACCGTGGCCGCTCCGCTCGTGGTGGGCGCACTGCTCGCCGCAGCGTGTGGCAGTGACGACGACGCGGACGACGGCGGCGACGAACCGGCACCCGCCGAGGACGACGGCGGTGAGGCGACCGACGACGGCGCCGCCGAGGACGATGGCGGCGACGCCGGCGACGGCGATGACGGCGACGGCAGTGGCGATGGCGACGACGACGGCGCGATGGACGACGGCGACGACGGCGCGATGGACGACGGCGACGACGGCGCGATGGACGACGGCGATGCGATGGCGATGGACGCGCAGCGCGGCGGCACGCTCGTGGCGCTGCTCGAGGCGGAGTCCGACACCTGGGACATCCCGGGCGCGAACTGTGCCGTGTCGTGCATCTCGGTGATGAACCAGGTGGCCGACACACTGCTGATCGCCGACGAGAACAACGAGCTGCAGCCGTTCCTGCTCGAGTCCTTCGAGGTCAACGACGACTTCACCGAGTGGACCCTCGTCATGCGAGAGGGTGTCACCTTCCACGACGGCACACCCGCCGACGGCGCCGCAGTGCAACGCAGCCTCATCGAGATGGCGAGCGGCATCCTCCAGGGTCAGGTCTTCCTCGACCTCGCTGGCGGCGCGTCGCCCCTCCTCGGTGGTGACCCGACCACCGCGATTCAGCTCGTCGACGACAACACGGTCACCGTCAGCTTCGGCGTGCCGTTCGCGACGTTCGGCCTCAACCTGACCGGTCGGACCGGTTGGCTGATCGCACCGAGCTTCTGGGACAGCGAGACACGCGCCGCCGATCTGATGATCGGCACCGGTCCGTTCGCGATGGTCGAGCAGGTCCGCGGCGAGGTGACCCGCCTCGAGGCGAACCCCGACTACTGGCGGACCGACGGCAACGGCGAGCCGCTGCCGTACCTCGACGGCATCGACTTCCGGCCCGTGCCGGACGTGTCGGCACGTCGAGCCACCATGGAGGCCGGCGACGCCGACGTCAACATGGACAGCTTCGGCGAGAACAAGGAGTTCTGGACCACCGAGTGGCTGGACAACGGCAACAGCCTGGCGCCGGCAGCGGCCGACCGCGAGACCACGTACCTGATGTTCAACAACTCGGTGCCGCCGTTCGACAATCCGGATCTGCGCCGGGCCGTCGCGCTCTGCACGGATCGCGACGAGTACATCGCGTTCCGTGCACCGGGCAACGACCTGGCCAACGGTCCGTTCGCCGAGGGCTCGGCCGGATTCCTCGAGGATCCGGGCTTCCCGACCTTCGATCCCGACGCCGGCAACGCCCTGCTCGACGAGATCGGCCGGCCCGAGGTCATCAACTACGGCACGACCAACGTCCCGTCCAACCTGCTGACGGCGGAGCTGTTCGCCGACATGTGGTCGACGAACTGTGACCTCAACGTCAACATCGACCAGTTCGACCAGTCCGAGCTGATCACGCGAGCCATCGGTGGTGCCTTCGAGGTGTTCCTCTGGCGCAACCACGGCCAGGGCAACCCGGGTCTGGAGTACGTGTGGTGGCACAGCCGCCACTCGGAGGGTCTCGCCCTCAACTTCGGCCGAATCGTGGATCCCGACCTCGACGCCCTGATGCAGGAGTCCTGGACCACCCTCGATGCGGGTGAACTCGACGAGATCGGCAAGCAGATCAACACACTGTTCGCCGAGAACGTCTACAACCTGTGGCTCAACACCACCGACTGGAACAACGGGTACCGCCAGGGTGCGCACGGCGTCAACGTCGTGACCATCAACGGCGAGACCCGAACCGTCGGCCAGCACGCCGGCCGGCTGTTCCTCCACGAAGCGTGGCTCGAAGGCTGATCCACTGACCTGAGCGAGTCGGGGAGCCCACGACCAGATGGGCTCCCCGACGTCCGCTCGTCATCGTTCATCATGATCCCGTTCATCATCCTGGCCGCGCTCGCCGCCGTCGTCGCCTGGATCGTCTGGTCCGCCGGTTGGCGGTTCGCGCTCAAGCGATTCGGTGGCGCACTGCTGGTGCTCGTCATCGTCACGTTCGGTGTGTCGGTGCTGCTCCGGTTCGCGTCGGGCGACGAGGACACCAAGCAGGCGCTCGAGGAGCTCGGGGTGTCGGCGAATGCGCAACCCTGTGTGACCGCACTCGGGACCGGAGCGACGGTCGAGGCCGTCAATGCCTGCGTCGACGACCGCGGTCTCGACGACAACGCATTCGTCCAGTACGGCAGCTGGGTGAAGCAGATCGTCTGGGACGGCGACTTGGGTTTCGCGTTCTACAAGAACCAGGAACCGCTGAGCGAGGTGATCGAGCAACGGATGCCGCGCACCGCCTGGCTCTTCCTGTACAGCCAGTTCTTCGCACTCCTGCTCGCCGTCCCGTTGGGCATTTGGTCCGCGTACCAGGCGGGTCGGACCGGTCGGCGTCAGATACCCGCCTGGGGTCTTCCCGCGATCGTCGGGGTTCTCCTCCTCATCGGGCTGTTCGGCGGTTGGCGTCTGAGCTCGGTGTTCTTCCTCACCGTGCTCATCCCGGTGTCGGTCTTCCACCTGTTCCGTGGCGGGCGCAGCGCCGATGGCGCCACCAACTTCCTCGCCTTCGCGCTGTTGTCGATCCCGGTGTTCGTGCTCGGTGAAACCCTGCGCTACGCGTTCGCGATCGAGCGGGACTGGTTCCAGCTGACCGGTTATCAACCCTGGAGCGCCGGCCCGGCCGAACACATCAAGTCGATCTGGCTGCCGGCACTCGTGCTCGGGTTGGCGGCCACGCCGGTGTACCTCCGTCTCCTCCGGGCGGACATGATTCAGAACCTGCAGCAGGACTTCGTGTCGGTCGCCAAGGCGAAGGGCATGTCGAACACACACATCCTGCTTCGCCACGTGCTGCGGCCGTCGACGGTCACGCTCATCACGGTGCTCGGCCTCAACATCGCCCAGCTCGTGAACGGTGCGATCGTCGTCGAGTTCATCTACGACTTCGACGGCATGGGGAGCTACCTGATCGAGGCGTTCGCCCGACGCGAATTCTTCGCCGTGCAGACGGTGGTCGCGCTCGTGGCCGTGCTGTTCATCCTCACCAACACCGTGATCGACGTGCTCTACACCGCGGTCGATCCCCGAGTGAAGGCCGACGACGACCGATGACCAACGTCGCAGACCAGATCGCATCGCACTCCACCGACGCCGCCGTCGCCACCGACGAGGCGACGGGCGGCCGTCCGAAGTCGCCGCTGATCTTCAAGGCGTCGGTGGCGTGGTTGGTGTTCATCGCCGTCGTCACCGTGCTCGGCAAGCTCTTCGGCGAGTCGCTGCCGCTGCTGGCGGACACCTCGGCCCGGGATGCCGACAAGATCAACGCCGGCCCGTCGTGGTCCAACCTGATGGGGAACGCATCGTTCGGTCAGGACATCCTCTCCCAGGTCGTCGAAGGCGGATGGATCTCGCTGTTCGTCGGCCTGTCGGTGACCGTCATCGGCATCGTCATCGGCGGAGCACTCGGCCTCGTGGCCGGCTACTACCGTGGCTGGGTCGACTCGGTCGTCCGGCTGATCATCAGCGTCACCCTGTCGATTCCGGCGCTGCTGCTCGTGATCTTCATCGTCACGATCCGCGGCCAAGAGCTGAGCACCGTGATCGCGGCGCTCTCACTGCTGGCGATCCCGGCCCTCGCCCGCATCGTCCGGGCGAGCACGCTGCAGGTCGCGGACCGCGAGTTCGTCAAGGCCGCCGAGGTGCTCGGTGTGCGTCGTTCCTCCATCCTGTTCCGCGAGGTCCTCCCGAACGTGCTGCCGTCGATGATCTCGTTCGCGTTCCTCACGACCGGGATCGTCATCGTCGTCGAAGGCACGCTCTCGTTCCTCGGACTGAGCGTCAAGCCGCCGACGATCACGTGGGGCAAGATCATCGCCGAGGGTCGCATCAAGTTCGAGGAGACACCGCACATGGTGATCATGCCGAGCCTCGTGATCTTCTTCACGGTGCTCGCACTCAACTTCGTGGGCGACCAACTCCTCAAGCGCTACGACATCCGAGAGGCTGGGATCTCGTGACCGAACGATCAGCGAACACGGTCGCATCCGGTGGCGAGATGCTGCGCGTCGACGACCTGGTCGTCGACTTCGAGACGCCGGCCGGGACCCTCCGTGCCGTCGACGGCGTGTCGCTACGTCTGGCCGAACGAGAAACCCTCGCCATCGTCGGCGAGTCCGGGTCGGGGAAGTCCGTCCTCTCGCGGACACTCATCAACCTGCTCGCCGGCAACGGCACGCGGACGGGGTCGATCTCGATCGGGGGCCGCGACATCGACCAGCTGTCGAAGGCCGAACGCAAGCACTTCTTCGGTGTCGAGGTGGCGATGATCTTCCAGGATCCGATGACCTCGCTGAACCCGGTGAAGCGGATCGACGCCCAGCTGACCGAATCGATGCGCTACCACCTGAACGTGTCGAAGGCGGAGGCCGAGGAACGGGCCGTGTCCCTGCTCGAGCAGGTGCACATTCCGTCGCCGAAGCAGCGCATGCGTCAGTACCCGCACGAGCTGTCGGGCGGGATGCGCCAGCGTGTGGTGATCGCGATGGCGCTGGCCTGCGAGCCGCGGCTGCTCATCGCCGACGAGCCGACGACCGCACTCGACGTGACGGTCCAGAAGACGATTCTCGACCTGCTCGACGAGCTGCGAGCCGAACGCAACATGTCCATGATCCTGATCACCCACGACCTCGGAGTTGCCCGCGGCCGAGCTGACCGGATCGCGGTGATGTACGCCGGCCGAATCCAAGAGCTCGCCACCACCGACGAGCTGTTCGCCGACATGCGCCACCCGTACACCCAGGCGCTGCTCGAGTCGATCCCGAATCCGTCGATGCCGAGCCACACGCGGCTCCAGCCGATTCCGGGTCGACCGCCGAACCTGCTCGATCCGCCCCCGGGCTGTGCCTTCGCTGCGCGGTGCCGCCATGCCCAACTCGACTGCCTCGACGCGAAACCGCCTTTTGACACCGGCGGGGGAGCGGCGGACCACCTCTACGCCTGCTTCCACCCGGTCGGTACGCCGGCGGGCGCTGCTGCGCTCGACGCCAATCGTGAGGCCGGCGAGACGGCGGCGGGCCTGTCGATGTCCGAGGTCGAAGGGGAGCTCGTCTGATGGCCGGTTCCGGTACCGCGCACCTGCGCGAGCGGGACGACGTCCTCGTTCGCGTCGAACACATGGTGGTCGAGTTCCCGATCGGCAACGGGCAGAAGGTCCATGCGGTCAGCGACGTCAGCTTCGACCTCGTCGAGGGTGAGACGCTCGGCATCGTCGGCGAGTCCGGCTGTGGCAAGTCGACCACGGCGAAGGCCACGATCCAGCTGCCACGGCCGACGAGCGGCTCGGTCCGGTTCCGTGGGCAAGACCTCACCGAGTTCAGCCCCGAGCAGCTCCGCCAGGTCCGACCCGAGTTCCAGATGATCTTCCAAGACCCGATCTCCTCGCTGAACCCGCGACGGACCGTGTCCGAGATCATCTCCGAGGGGCTGAAGGTCTGGGGCGACAACGACACGTGGCAACTCGACCGGATCGAGGAGCTCATGGAGGCGGTGGGGATCGACCCCCGCTTCGGCGAACGCAAGCCCCACCAGTTCTCGGGCGGGCAGTGTCAGCGCATCTCGATCGCACGGGCGCTCGTGCTCGACCCGAAGGTGATCATCTGCGACGAGCCGGTCTCCGCCCTCGACGTGTCGGTCCAGGCGCAGATCCTCAACCTGCTCGAGGACATGAAGGCGCGCTACGGCGTGAGTCTCATGTTCATCAGCCACGATCTGTCGGTGGTCAAGAACATCTCCGACCGCGTGATGGTCATGTACATGGGCAAGACCTGTGAGATCGCCGGGTCCGACCAGCTGTTCGAACGTCCGACGCATCACTACACGCGGGCGTTGATGGCAGCGATTCCGGGTGCGGCGACGCTCGACGACGACGTGTCGATCGAGGGCGAGCTGCCGTCGGCGATCGACCCGCCGGCCGGTTGCCGCTTCTCGTCGCGTTGCCCGGCGGCGACCGATCGCTGTACGGCCGAGGAACCGGAGCTGCGCCCGGTCGGCGACGACGACGGCCACTTCGTCGCCTGCCATCACCCCGTCGTCGACTGACCCGATCCCAACCAGTCGATCTGCGTTCGGGTGTTCCCGGTTTCAGGGTCGGGATGAACGCAGCTTGGCGGTTCCGACTCGGTCGACTCGCCGACGGGCGCCGATCCTCGATCCGATCTGCGTACGGGCCTTCTCGGTTTCCGGG
>JBCBDK010000088.1:0-9972 GCA_038529675.1 Actinomycetota bacterium | reverse complement strand
GGTCGCTTGCGACCTCGGCCAGCTGGTTGGTGAGCGCGGGACCGAACGATCGAGTCGCTTCGAGGTGCTCGAGTGCGAGCTCGGCGACGACCTCGCTGCGGCCGCCGTGATCATCCGGCAGGCAGCGGAGCGCCCGTTCGAGTCGCATCCGGCGAGCATCGGAGCCGCCGATTCGGCTCGACAGGCCCGCTCCGGCGAGTGCGACGTCGGCGACGAGATCCCAGTCGCCCGTCGCCTCGACCGTGTCGCTCAACGACGCAAGGATCTCGTCGGCTCGATCGTGTCGACCCGCGCGTTCGAGCGCCCGGCACTGCTCGAGCTGGGCGGCGAACCGCTCGGGGCCGTCCGGCTCGAACCCCGCCAGCTCCCCGAGCCAGTGTGCGGCTCGGAGATCTTCTCGGCGTTCGAGGCACTCGTCGGCGGCGGCCCGCATCAGACGCCGCAGGTCGGGGCCGGCTTCGACCGGGAACGCGGCGAGATGGTGCTCGGCTGCCTGCGCGAATCGTCCGACACGCTCGAACCAGTCTCCTGCACGTTGGTGGAGTCGACGAACCGCACCCGCCGACAGCCGCTCGCTCAGGGCGGCGCGGCTCGCGTCGTCCGAGAACTCGTACTCACCTGGCCGGGGCGAAGGAGACAAGAGTCGGCAATCGACGGCGCGGTCCAGCACGTCGATCACGACGTGCACGTCGGTCTCGCAGACGTGGCTGAGGGCGATGGGGTCGACCGATCGGCCGACGACCGCGACCCTCCGGAGGAACTCGGCGTCGTGGTCGTCGAGGGCTGCGATCGCCTGCTCGATCGCACTGCGTCTCGGTGTCGGGATCGGGAGCGCTGCCGACGGCCCGTCGCGGCGGATCGCATCGAGTGCCTCGACGAGGCTGGTCGGATCGCCGCGCCCCCATCGGTGGATTCGTCGAGCGACGTCCTCGCGTTCGCCTCGGCTCGACGCGAGACCTGCGCGTTCGACGACTCCGGCGACTTCCTGTTCCGTCAACTCCACCAGGCGTATCTGCAGCTCCCCCGGCAGGGGCAGCCGGCGAACCGACGCCTCGTCAGCCGAGTGGGCTCCCGCCAGCACGACGAGCCGAACCTCTGGCTCGAGAGCGTGCAGTGTGCTGAGAACGGAACGAGCCCGTGCGTCGAGCTGATCGGCGTCGTCGATGATGATCACGCGAGCGGCGTCCCCGACGTCGGCGACCAACCGCTCGACCGCGTGCAGTGGCTCGGCGATCGGACCATGCTCCTCGTCGCGATCCCGCGACGCCAGGAGCGCGAACGGGTTGCTCCGATCAGCGTGGCGTCCGCGGATCAGCGCGACGCCGACGTCGGGTCGCTCGTCACCGATTCGCTCGCCGACGTCGCGGAGCAGTGTCGTCAGACCGAACCCGTGCGGCGCGACGATGTGCCACACCCGGGTGCGAGACGTGTCGATCGCCTCCAAGACCGCCGCTGCCGTCAGGTCGACGGTCTCGGTCCGCCACGAACGACCGGAGCGCGGTCGGGGTCGACGACGAGCGGCGGCTCGCCCGTCGTCGGGTGGCCGTTCGAGCAGCTCGCGCTCGGCCGTGACGAAGTCCGAGGAAGGACTCAGGCCATGGCGCTCGCGAAGCTCGGTCCGAAACCTCCCGGCGAGGCCGAGCGCACTCGTCACCTGGCCCAGTGCGGCCATCGCCAGCATCCCGAGGATCACGGGACCCTCGGTCTCGAGGTCGCCGGTGAGCTGGTCATCCAGCCGTGCGAGCGCCTCGGCCGGCTCACCGGCGTCCAGGAGGTGGCGCGCCTCGTCCCGCGCAGCTCGAGCCCGCGTGAGCTGCAGGCGGAGCGAGAGGTCGTCCAGTCGGGGCGATGTGTCGACGGACGCGAATGGCGCACCCGACCAGATCGAGTTCGCGTGCCGATAGCGGGCCAGCGCACGGCTCGGGCGGCCCTGCTCGGCCTCGTGGATGGTGCTGCTCCACGTCCAGAGATCGACATCGACTCGGTTCCGGTCGACGCGGTACGCGACGTCGGTCGACTGCACGATCTCATGGCTCGCGTCACCGAGCCGTGTTCGAAGTCGCGACATCGCCGTCTGGACCGCCGCACGCGGTGACGCGGGGAGCGCGTCTGGTCGCCAGTAGTCGTCGATGATCGCGTCGAGGCTCACCCACTGTCCCTCGGCAGCGACGAGCAGCCCGAGCAGGTGCTGCAGCTTCGGCTGGAGCGGCGCGGCCTGACCGTCTTCCAGATGAACCGACATCGGCCCGAACACGTCGATCGTGATGGTCATGTCCCCCCAGCCGTCGCGTCGGCCGATCGGATCTGCACAAGTGGCCCCCCACCTTCCCACAGCGGTGGCCTGCACCGCATCGAGTTTCGGTTCGTGCCGGCCGGTGCGGCACGGCCGTGTCGAGCGCACCACGGTCGCTCTGCTATCTCTGAGCTCGACCGGTCGTACCGGGGAGAGGCGCATGTCGTATCGGAAGCACGTCAACCACGAGCTGAGTCCGATGGCGTGCCCGGTCGGGCTCGACGACGTCGACCTGTTCGGTGAGGGGGCGCAGGAGCACTGGTACGAGGCGTACGAGATCCTCCATCGCGAGGCGCCGGTGCTGCGCATCGACGGAGGCGGCATCGCGCCCGGAACCGATGCCTTCGTCCTCACCAAGCACGCCGACGTCAGCCGGGTTGTGAAGGACCCGGAGCGCTTTCGGACGCTCGGTCAAGCGAGGGTGCAGGGCTTCGCCGCCGATGGTCTCTCGGCCGAGGAGGCATACGCAACCACACGCAACCTGATGACGGCGTCGATGGTGTCGCTGCGCCCGACGCAGGAGCTCTACATCCGGCACCGCAAGGAACTCACCGATCCGTGGGTCGGCACGGGCGCATCCCGGCACCGCGAGATGATCGAGCGGCACGCCAACGAGTTGGTCGACGAGTGGATCGACGAGTCAGCCGACGGGTTCGACGTCGAGTTCATCAGTCGGTTCGCCCGTCCGCTGCCGCAACGCGTGATGGCGAGCATCCTCGGCTTCCCGCAGTCCGATGTCCCCCAGCTCGCCGAGTGGGGCGACGCCGTGGTCATGCCGTTCGTCCACGGCAGTGGCCTCAAACACGAGCTCGATCCCGAACAGACCGAGGAGATGTTCGCCCGGCTGGACGGGTTCCAGGACTACATCGAGGAACACGTCGCCCGGAAGCGACAGGACCCGCAGGACGACATGGTCAGCTTCCTCTGCGGCGTCCACTACGAGGCGCTGGATCGTGCGCTGACCGACCTCGAGATCGCCGGCATCGTCCACGCCATGGTCATCGGCGGCCTCGAGACCACCCAGTACGCACTCGAGGAGCAGGCGCAGCTCCTGTGCGAGCGGCCTGGCCTCTTCGAGCGGCTCCGCACCGATCGATCCAAGGTCCGTGCGTTCACCGAGGAGGGCCTACGGATGCGATCGCCGACACACGGCCTGTCCACTCGGATGACCACGCAGGACGAGGTGTTCCAAGGTGTCAAGGTGCCGGCCGGCTCGCTGTTGCACATGCGCTACGCCGCGGCGAATGTCGACCCGGAGCAGTTCGACTGCCCCTTCGACCTCGATCTCGACCGTGAGGGTCTGACCCGCCACGTCACGTTCTCCACCGGCCCGCGCGTGTGCCCGGGTGCGAACCTCTCGCGTCTCGAACAGCAGACCGCGTGGGGTGTGCTCCTCGACCGTCTCGCGACGATCGGGTACGGCGACGGCAACGACTGGTTGCACCAGCCCGGGATCATGCTCGGAACGCTCCGGCTCCACCTGCACGTGCGGGCGGCCGGTGAGCCGCCCCGATCGGGAACGCGGCGACGTCCCGGGTGATCCCGGACTGGCCAGCGCCGGCGTCAGAGCACCCAGCAACCGACGTTGACGATCGGGACCTCCAACAACCGGGGCGCGGAGGTCGGCCGTCGGCTCGTGATTGGTGGGAAGCAGCGGTGCGAGGTCGACGGCGGCGATCCCGGATTCGAGTTTGCAGTCGCGTAGTGGGTCGAAGCCAGTGCCGGTGTCGGCGTGCACCGATCCTGCGACGGCCAGTGATGATGCCGTGAGCGTCGCACCGACGAGCGCAGCTCGGCGACGGGTTCGGTTCGTGGACGCTCGGTCCGGGTTGTAGAAGGTGTGCGTGGTCATGGCATTGGTCTCCTTGTTGTGCGCACGCCGTGGATGGGTTGGCGGGCAGGAACCACGACACCGGAACGCGCTTACCGATCGCTTTCCAGCGATGCGGCCCGTGGGCCGTTCGGCTCTGGCGGGTGTTCTCACGTGGTCCGTACGGTCGACCACGTGCCCCGACCGACGACTCGAGCCGAACTGCTCGCCGCCGCCGAGCATGAGTTCGATCGGCTGTGGCGGGCGGTCGAACTCGTCCCGGTCGAACAGCGGGAGGTCCCAGGAGCGTGCGACGACTGGTCGGTGAAGGACCTGCTGGCTCACCTCCACGCCTGGCAGGAGATGTCGCTCGGCTGGGAGCGGGCAGGCCGGGCCGGTGGACGGCCGGCGATCCCGGCCGAGGGCTACACCTTCTCCCAGACGCCGGAACTCAACGCCGAGATCCATCGGCGAAGCCGAGACGACGACTGGGAGGACGTCTGCGAACGCCTCCGTTCCACCCATGCCGACCTCCGCTCGGTGATCGGCAGCTACGAGGACGGCGAGCTGTTCGCCAAGGGAAGGTTCGCGTGGACGAAGTCGACGTCGGTCGGGTCGTACCTCGTGTCGGCGACCTCGAGCCACTACGCCTGGGCGTCGAAGCTCATCCGGGCGTGGGCGAAGCGATCGGCGTCGGCGGCGAGGACCTGAGCCCCGCCCTCAGTCGACGATGACCTCGATCGTCACGTCGGCGACGTCGTCGGGCTCGAGCGACTCCGCTCTCCGGACGGCCTTCTTGATCGGCAGGACGTACGTCGACTCCTGCTTCGACGGGAACAGCGAGGTCTGCCACACCGAACCGCCGATCGTCACCTCGACTCGGATCGATCCGAACCCGGCGGCAGATCGCCCGAACCGCTCCTCGATCTCGTCAGCGACGTCACCAGGCAGGCTGACGAAGTACCAGCTCGCCTTCGCGTCCCACTCCCACAGCCGTGCGCCGAACGAGTACCTCCCCGACATGGTCGGCGAGCGTAGGCGGCCGGGCGTCATGCAGCCTGGCTGATGTCCCTCGCCGCCGCCTGCGCCGATCGCGCCGCCAGCAGGATCAGTCCGGTCAACAGCATCGCGCCGAGGGTCACGACGATCCCCCACGCGCCGATCGCACGCTCGCCGTCATCGGCGTCGACGGCGAGCGCGATCGGGATTCCCAGGATGGCGGTGGCGATCGCCACCCAACCGGCCTGCTCACTGCGCGTACGCGCCGCCACGTGCGCGGCCCGCCACGCGGCCGGCGACGCCCTGGTGGCGCGCGTGCGGATACCGGCCCAATTGTTCGGCCCGATCCGACCGTCGGCGGTCCGGCGGGCGAGCACGATCAATCCCACGCCGGCTGCTGCGAGCACCACGCTCGTCGGGACCATCAGGGCGAGAGCACCAGCCAACGAGATCGAGTCCTGTGCGGCAACCACGCCGAAACGGTACGCAACGCCGTGGCCTGGTGGCGCGCGCCCCACCGTGAGCGACCGACCGGGCCGGGAACGCGACGGTGGGGCGCCGCCGCAGCGACGCCCCACCGTTCAGCCAACCGAGTGGTCGGTCGACCTCAGAAGAGGTCGTTGTTCATCACCGTGGTCCAGCCGGCGACGAACTGTTCGAGCATCAGCTCGCTGCCGCCGGCATCGGAGGCGTACTCCTCGGCGATGGCTCGCAGCTGGCTGTTCGAGCCGAACACGAGATCGACGCGGGTACCCGTCCACTTGGCCGCGCCGCTCGCACGATCGGCGCCCTCGAACGAATCCTCGCTCTCACCGACGGCGGTCCACTTGGTGCCCGTGTCGAGGAGGTTGACGAAGAAGTCGTTCGTGAGCTGACCCTTGCGGTCGGTCAGGACACCGGCGTCGCCCTCGACGTTGGCGCCGAGGACGCGCAGGCCGCCGACCAGCGCCGTCATCTGCGGCGCCGTCAGGTTCAGCATGAACGCCTTGTCGATCAGCAGGTGCTCGGCAGGAACGTCACCCTGCTTCGCGACGTAGTTGCGGAAGCCGTCGGCTGTCGGCTCGAGCCAAGCGAACGACTCGACGTCGGTCGACTCCTGGTCGGCGTCGGTCCGGCCCGGCGTGAACGGCACCGAGATGTCGTGGCCGGCAGCCGCAGCCGCCGACTCGATCGCCGCAGTACCCCCGAGCACGATCAGATCGGCGAGGGAGACCTGCGGTCCGCCCTGGGCGTTGAAGCTGCCTTGGATGTCCTCGAGCTTCGACACGACCGAACTCACCCCGGCCTTGACGTTGATGTCCCAGCCCGCCTGGGGCTCGAGTCGGATTCGAGCACCGTTGGCGCCGCCGCGGAAGTCGGTGCGACGGAAGGTGGACGCCGCCGCCCACGCCGTCGACACGAGCTGCTCGGTCGTGAGGCCGGAGTCGAGGATCGTCGACTTCAGCTCCGCGATCTCGGCGTCGCCGATGAGCGCGCCCTCGTGCTCGGGAACGTTGTCCTGCCAGACCATCTGCTCGGACGGTGCCTGCGGACCCACATAGCGCTTGGCCGGGCCCATGTCGCGGTGCAGCAGCTTGAACCAGGCACGAGCGAACGCATCCGCGAGCTGGTCGGGGTTCTCGTGGAATCGCTTCGAGATCTCGAGGTAGGCGGGGTCGATGATCATCGCCATGTCGGCGGTGGTCATGGTCGGCTTGGTCTCGGGCGCACCAGGCTGCACCGGCGGGACCATGTAGCCCTCCTTCACCTCGGTCGGCTGCCACTGCGGCTTGCCGGCCGGCGACTCGACGAGCTCCCATTCGTGGGCGAACAGCGTGTCGAGGTACTTGTTGTCCCACTGCGTGGGCGTCGGTGTCCAGGCGCCTTCGAACCCGGAGGTGACCGTGTCGGCGCCCATGCCGGTGCCGTTGGTGCTGGTCCAGCCAAAGCCCTGCTCGGCCATGGCGGCGCCCTCGGGCTCGGCGCCGACGGTCGACTCGGGGCCGGCGCCGTGCATCTTGCCGAAGGTGTGGCCACCGACGGTGAGTGCGACGGTCTCCTCGTCGTTCATCGCCATGCGGCCGAAGGTCTCGCGGAGGTCCTGGCCCTGGGCCAGGGCGTCGGGCACGCCGTTCGGGCCGGCCGGGTTGACGTAGATGAGGCCCATCACGACCGCAGCGAGCGGCTGGGCGAGCTCGCGCTCACCCGAGTAGCGGCCATCGGCCAACCATTCGTCCTCAGGACCCCAGTAGATGTCGTCCTCGGGTGCCCAGATGTCCTCGCGGCCGAACGAGAAGCCGAAGGTCGTGAAGCCCATCGTCTCGAGCGCACGGTTGCCGACGAACACCATGAGGTCGGCCCACGAGATCGCCGCGCCGTACTTCTGCTTGATCGGTGCGAGCAGTCGACGACCCTTGTCGAGGTTGCCGTTGTCGGGCCAGGAGTTGAGCGGCGCGAATCGTTGCGCACCGGTGCCGGCGCCACCGCGGCCGTCGTGCACGCGGTACGTCCCGGCCGCGTGCCACGACAGGCGGATGAAGAACCCGCCGTAGTGGCCGAAGTCTGCGGGCCACCACTCCTTGGAGTCGGTCATCAGTGCGTCGACGTCGCGCGTGAGCGCCTCGACATCGAGCCCCTTCAGCTGCTCCCGATAGTTGAAGTCAGGGCCGAGCGGACTCGACCCGGGATGGGACTGATGGAGCATGCGGAGGCTGAGCTGATTCGGCCACCAGTCCTCGTTGGACCGTGCGGCCGGTGACGTCAGCGCTCCCCATTCGGGCGTGGTGGTGGGGCTGTCAGTCATGGGTTCTCCTGGTGGGTGGTGTTGGTGGAGGTGGGTTGGTGGTGATGGTGGAAACGGCGGCGGAGTCGTTCGTGCGATGCGGAGCGGTTCAGGCGGTCGTGGAGCGGCAGTCGGGGCAGGTGCCCCAGTAGACGACCTCGGCCTCGTCGACGTCGAAGTCCCAGGCGTCGACCGGAGTCAAACACGGCGTGTCGCCGACCGCGCAATCCACGTCGACGACCCGGTCGCATTTCCGGCACACGAGGTGGTGATGGTTGTCGCCGACTCGATCCTCGAACCGGGTGGGGGAACCCGCCGGTTGGATGCGACGGATGATGTCGTGTTCGGCGAGCACAGTCAACGTGTCGTAGACCGATTGCCGCGAGATCGCTCCGATCTCGTCTCGCACTGCGTTGGCGACCTCGTTCGCGCTCGAGTGAGGGTGCGCGGAGACGGTCCGGATGACGGCCAAACGCTGTGCGGTCACCTGGAGTCCGTGGTTGCGGAGCAGGTCGGCGGGTTCGACTCGCACAGGGCGAGTATGCACCGAATTCTGGACACTGTCAAACTGTCGTCGTTGACCAGAAATCGTCATCCACACCGACATCTGGTGGCTCAGTAGCGTCGTGCACATGGCCGGTCATGTGTTCATCGCCGTCAGTGTCGACGGGTACATCGCCACCGTCGACGGCGGCGTCGAGTGGCTCGACGAACCCGACGTCGCGGTACTCGACGACGGAACGCCCGACGACATGGGCTGGACCGAGTTCATCGACGGGATCGACGCGCTGGTGATGGGGCGAGCGTCGTTCGAGAAGGTGTTGTCGTTCGGCGAGTGGCCGTACGAGGTCCCGGTCGTGGTGCTCTCGTCGACGATGACCGAGGTGCCGGCGCATCTCACCGACCAGGCCGAGGTGAGTGCCCTGGAGCCGCTGGTGTTGGTCGAGTCGCTCGCAGCGCGCGGGTGGAACGAGCTCTACGTGGATGGTGGCCGTGTCGTGACGAGCTTCCTCGCCGCGGGGCTCGTCAGCGATCTGACGATCACCACGGTTCCTGTCGTGCTCGGCGGCGGCATCCCACTGTTCGGCGCACTGCCTGCGCCGATCACGCTCGAGCACGTCATGACTCGGGCGTTCTCCAACGGCATGGTGCAGACGCGCCACCGCGTGGCGGCGGTCGGCTGAAACGGAGGAGTCGCTCGACATCGAGTGGGTGGGCGACTCGTCCGCGGGCGCGCTTCCGGGGCGGCAGGGATCTCGCGGGGACGGCGCCAGCGTGATTCCACGCACTTGACCGCTCCAGCATGTGCCGTACTGCTCGGGTCGGTCCGGCCCGGGAGCAATGGCGATATGTGTGGGTCGACGACGAGGCGAGCCCCGAGCTCTCCTGAATCTGATAATCTGATTCCCATGTCCGAAGTCACTGCGACCGAGGCCGCTCGCAAGTTCGCTGACCTCCTCGACGCCGTGGAGCACGATGGCGAGAGGTACACGATCACGCGACGCGGCAGAGCCGTTGCTCACATTGAGCCGATCACGCGGGGCCGCGGCTCCGACGCCAAGGCCCTGCTTCACCGGAACCGTCCCGATGCTCGATGGGCTCACGACCTTGACGAGGTGCGCGATCTGCTCGAGGTCGAGAACCGCCCGTGACGCTCCTCCTGCTCGACACCACCTTCCTCATCGACACCGAGCGAGGTGCCACCGAACTCGACGACCTGATCGGCGATGACGACGACGTCGCCATCGCGGCGATCACCCTTGCCGAACTCGCTGTCGGCGTAGAACTCGCAGGGGCGCGCCAGCGAGCCAAGCGACAGTCATTCGTCGACGAGATCGCCGCCTCGATCCCGATCTTGCCGTACGACCAGGGCGTTGCGATACGACACGCGAGCCTGCTGATCGCCGTGCGACGGTCAGGTCGGCCTCGTGGCGCCCATGACCTGATCATCGCCGCCACTGCCGCCGCTGCAGGGCGCACTGTCGTGAGCGCCGACCGCAGTGCTTTCGACGGTCTGCACGGCGTGACAGCGCTCGACCATCGATCGCCGTCGGACTGAGCGACACCGGGCACCTCGAGGCCGAGAAGCTCCGATATCCGTGACCTAGC
>JBCBDK010000087.1:0-10003 GCA_038529675.1 Actinomycetota bacterium | reverse complement strand
AGGCGGTGAAGGACGCCGTGCCCCACATGCACGTGCACGGCTTCACCGCGCTGGAGGTGACCGAGGGAGCCCGTCGTCTCGGCGAGGACCTGCGGACGTACCTGCGTCGTCTGCAGGACGTAGGTCTCGCCTCGTTGCCGGGGACCGCAGCCGAGATCCTCGACGACGAGATCCGGGCGGTGCTCTGCCCCGACAAGGTCGACACCGAGGAGTGGCTCGAGGCGCATCGGGCGGCACACGAGGTCGGGCTCCACTCGAACGTCACGATGATGTTCGGTGCGGTGGAGGAGCCGGTCCACCAAGCCCGGCACCTGATCCGGACCCGCGAGCTGCAGGAGGAGAACGTGGCCGCCGGGCGTACCGGCTTCACCGAGTTCGTCGGGCTGCCGTTCGTGCACATGGCGTCGCCGATCTACCTCCAGAAACGGGCGCGGCGCGGTCCCACCTTCCGAGAGACCGTCCTCGTCCATGCGATCGCACGGCTCGCGTACGGCCCGCTGATCCCCAACATCCAGGCGAGTTGGGTCAAGATCGGGCTGGAGGGCACGGCGCAGCTGATGCGGGCGGGCTGCAACGACCTCGGCGGGACGCTGATGGACGAGAACATCTCGCGGGCTGCCGGCGCAAGTCACGGTCAGGCGATGACGGCGGAGCGGTTCGAGGCGTTCGCCCGGACCCTCGGTCGACCGCTCGCGCAGCGCACGACCAACTACGGGCGGGTCGACACCGCGTCGTCGGCAGCCTCATGAGCGCAGCCGAGCAGGCGGTGCCGCGGATGGACTCCGTCGTGGAACGGATCGGAGACGCGCGGCTCCCGACCCGACACGGCGACTTCCGAGCCGTGTCGTACCGAGCGCTCGACGGGCACGAACATCTCGCGATCGTCGCCGGCGAGCCGGCCGGGCAGACGGTACTCACCCGCCTCCACAGCGAGTGTCTCACCGGCGATGCGCTCGGTTCGCTCAAGTGCGACTGCGGCGAGCAGCTCGACCACGCGCTCGCATCGATTCGTGAGGCAGGTCGGGGCGTGGTGGTCTATCTGCGCGGCCACGAGGGCCGCGGAATCGGACTGGCGGCGAAGATCCGCGCCTACGAGCTCCAAGACGCCGGCCTGGACACGGTCGACGCGAACACGGCGCAGGGTCTGCCGATCGACGATCGGTCCTACGACGTGGCGGCGGCGATCCTCGCCGACCTCGACGTCACGTCCGTCCGTCTGCTGTCGAACAATCCGGCCAAGGGCGACGGGCTGGTGGCGCATGGCATCCGCGTCGCCGAACTCGTCCCGATCATGGTCGCCTCGACCGAACTGAGCCAGGCGTACGTCCGGACCAAGATCGAACGCCTCGGGCACCGAGCGGGCTGACGAGGGCCGGGAGGGTGCCCGGCCGTCGACCCTCGCCGTTCACGCCCGATCCGGGCGATCCCGGCGGGATCGACATCGGGTCTCAGTCGGATCCGGTCGGGTCGCAGTCGGTCTGAGCGGTTCGTGCGGGGACGTAGTCGATGCGGACGTCGGCGCCGAGGCGGGTGATCGACACGAATCGCCCGCGTGCGAGCCGACTCATCGTCGGCACACCGGCGCCGGAGAACATCGGCCGGGCGTCGTCGCCGCCGAACACCGCTGGTGCGAGGTACACGACGAAGCGGTCGATGAGGCCCTCCTCCTGGAACTGGCTGATCGTCGACGCACCACCTTCCACCATCAGCTGGAGTACACCGTCGTCGCCGAGCTGGTCGAGGAGTTCGGGGAGGTCGCCGCGCCACTCGAGGCAGGGGTGCACGTTGGCACCGTCGGGTGCGGTGCCGAGCACGATCCGGCGAGGATCGGGACCGTCGACGTGGCGGACGGTGAGGGATGGGTCGTCGGTCCGCACCGTTCCGGCGCCGACGAGGATCGCCTGGCTCTCGGCCCGCAGCCGGTGGGTGTCGGTCCTGGCCTCGGGTCCGGTGATCCACTGGCTCGTCAGGTCGGGTGCGGCGGTGCGTCCGTCGAGGGTCGCGGCGAGCTTGCCGACGACGTACGGCCGCCCGGTCCGGCGATGGTGGAGGTAGGCCGTGAGTTGCTCGGTCACCTCGTCGGCGAGGACACCGACCGTGACCTCGAGGCCGGCGGCGCGGAGCCGAGCGACTCCCGAGCCCGAGACCTGCGGATCGGGGTCTTCGATGCCGACGATGACGCGGGCGATGCCGGCGTCGATGATGGCCTCGGTGCACGGCCCGGTCCGTCCGGTGTGCGAGCACGGTTCGAGCGTCGTGGCGAGCGTGGCGCCGCGTGCGGCGATGCCGGCGGCGGCGAGGGCCTCGATCTCGGCGTGATCCCCGCCGGGCGGCCGCGTCGCACCGCTCACGACGGTGCCGTCAGCGGTCGTGATGGCGCAACCGACCCAGGGATTCGGCGCCGTCAGGCAACGAACGGTCGACGCGGCATCGATCGCCCGTCGCATCAGCTCCGCGTCCGACCTCACCTGGTCATCTTGCCGAGCGGGGCCACGCCCGACCCAAACCGATCGCCGGACGCATCTCCGACGTCAGCAGACGGCACGCACGTAGGGGTACGGGTTGACGGCTCGGCCGCCGCCGGGGTGGACCTCGAAGTGGAGGTGCGGGGTCCCGGCGTTTCCGGTCTGACCGTTGAAGCCGATGACTTGGCCCTGGCTGACCGGTCCGCTCCCGACGGCGTAGCTGGACAGGTGGGCGTAGTAGTACTTGGTGCCGCTGTTGCCGGTGAGCCAGATCGCGTTGCCGCCGAGTCGGTTCTGGCGCTGTCGCATCGTCCCCGACTCGACGGCGATGATCGGGGTTCCGGACGGGCTGATCATGTCGACGCCCTGGTGCCTCCGACCGCCGGAGCGCGGTGCGCCCCACGTGTCGGCGAACGCGTACGGACGCGACATCGGACACACCATGTTGCGCCCGGCGCTCGGCGGCGTCGGCTGCGGCGTCGCGCCACCCGACGACCCGCCGCTCGAGTTGCCACCCGAACCGCCACCCGACGACCCGCCACCGGATGAGCCACCGCCGGACGGAGCGGCGGCTGCGGCAGCTGCGGCGCGGGCCTCCTCCTCGGCCGCGGCTGCGGCGCGGGCGGCGGCCTGCGCGGCACGTTCGCGTCGCTGCCGAGCGAGTTCGTGCTCGATCGCCTCGTCGATCTGCCGCTGCTCCTCGACCTCCTGGAGACGTACGATCTCGTCCTCCGCCGCCTGCTCGAGTGCCGCGAAGTTCTCGCTCTCGGCGCGTGCGCGGGCCTGTTGTTGTTCGAGTTGATCCCGTGTCTCGTCCGTCTCGGTCACGAGCGCGTCGAGGTCGTCCAGGTCGACGTTCGCCGACTCGGTCGACACCGCGGCGAGCACGTCCTCGAACAGCTGGTCGTTGGCGTCGTCGAGGTCGATCAGGAGCGGGAAGTCGGCGGCCCCCGCCCCCGCGAAGCGTCGCTGCGCCTCGGCGCCGAGCGCGTCGCGGATCTCGCCGAGTTCGACTTCGAGTTCGACGAGGCGTTGTTCGGTCTCGCCGATCTCGATCGTCAGTTGGTCGATGCGCGACTGGGCGTCGAACAGCGCTTGGGCGGCGGCGTTCGCCCGATCGCGAGCCGCCTGGATCTCCGCTGCGGCCTGTGCGGCTGCTGCGTCCCCGTGATCGGCGCTGGCGTCCGCGCCGATCAGGACCGTTGCCGTCAGGACGATCAGGGCGCCGGCCAAGCGACCGACGGGTGCACCGACCCGCCGCTCGGACCCGTGAGGGTTCCGGGCGCGCGTCGCTCGCACACATCTGCCGCCGAACATGGCGGACGACGCTACTCAGCAACATGCCGCGGGTGGTGGCGGTCCGCGAACGTTCACCGATGGCGTGGATCGGGCGGGTGGTCGTTCGGCACGTCGCCGCGACGTCCATCGGTGCTGCGACCGCGGCATGATCGCCCACACGAGACAGGATGACTCGCGTGCCGAGCCGTCCGCCGCCTCGGTGCCCGTCCTCATGACCGTCCTCCTGACCATCGTCGCCGTCGCTCTCGCGCTGTCGATCGCGGCGCTGCTCGTCTGGGAAGTGCTCCATCGCCGCTCGCCGCTGGTCCGTGCCTGGCGCCCGTCGACGATGCCCGGGCGGGTGACCGGTGGCCTCGGCATGCTGACCGACGGTCATCCCCACGACCGCCTGCGATCCGACGAACCCGAGACCGTCCTGTTGCTCCACGGCCTTGGCGGTACCTCCGACTACTTCGGTGACCTCTACGAAGGGCTCGCAGGGGAACATCGTCTCGTGATGGTCGACCTCCTCGGCTTCGGTCGATCGCTCGACGATCACCGGACCGACTTCTCGATCGACGCTCACGTCGCTGCGATCGACGGCGCGCTCGAGTCGATCGGTGCAGGCAGTGACCGAGTGTGCGTCGCAGCGTTCTCGATGGGGAGTGCCGTCGCGCTCTCATGGGCCGCGCGCCACGCCGGCCGCGTGACCGAGGTCGTGCTCTGGGGTCCGCCCACGTATCCGGGTGAGATGACCGACGACGAGATCGTCGCCGAGTCCGGTCCGCTGACGAAGCTCGTGTGGAGCGAACGGCCGACCGCACGCAGGATCTGCCGATGGCAGGGGCGTCACCGATGGGCGGCCGGCTGGGTGATGGCGGCGTTCGCGCCTCGGTTCCCGGTGTCGGTCTCCCGGTGGGCCAGCCATCACTCGTGGTTGGGCTACCGGACATCGTTCGAGCAGCTCGTGCTCGGCGCTTCGTGGAGTGAGCTGTTCGCCGACGTGGACGCACCGATCACCGTCTTCCGCGGCACCGAGGATCCCGTCGGACGACGCACCACGCTCGCACAGGTTGCGCCACGGTCGACGATCGTCGACGTCGACGATGCCGACCATCACATTCCGATCACGCACCCGCAGCTGCTGTTCGAGCAGCTGGGATCCTGACCGGGCGCCGATCAGGTTCGGAAGTCGAGTCCCTCGAAGTCGCCCGATCGTCGCCACTCGTCGATGTAGTCGAAGTAGGCGACCGGGCCGTCGGGGTACCCGAGGCTGTTGAGGACGCCTCGTTCGCCGGCGTCGTGGCCCTCGTTGTTGTAGTAGCCGGGCGTGCAATCGGGTCCGCCGCCTCGGAACCGTCGGTCGCCGGCGACGAGCAGCTCGATCCATGCCCGTTCCGCCTCGTGGGTCACCTCGACCTCGCGCGCGTGAGTGTCGAGTGCGTACCGGACGACGGACGTGATCGTGACCGCTCGCTCGGCGAGGTTGTGCGGCACGTTGGAGATGAGGTTCGCCCCCTGCGTCGGCCCGACGATGAACAGGTTCGGGAATCCGTGAACGTGGATGCCGTGCATCGATCGCATGCCGTCGGCCCATCGCTCGGACAGCGTGATGCCACCTCGACCGGTGGTCTCGAAACCGGCCCGGCGCGCGAAGTCGGTGCCCACCTCGAACCCCGACGCATGGATCAGGACGTCGAGTTCGTGGTGCTTGCCACCGACCCACACGCCGGTCGCATCGATCCGCTCCACGCCGCGTCCGTCGGTGTCGACGAGGTGGACGTTCGGCCGGTTGAAGGTCTGGAGATATTCGTCGTGGAAGCACGGTCGCTTGCACAGCTGGCGGTACCACGGCTTGAGCGCGTCGGCGGTCGCGTCGTCGGTGACGAGGTCGTCGACACGAGCACGGATCTCGTTCATCTTCTCGTCGTCGGACTCGAAGTAGGCCTGCTGCCAACCTTCGGGCGAGAAGTCGCCGTGCTCCATGATCCGGTCTCGGATGCGTTGGGAGATGTCGGTCCAGCCGTCCATCACGAGGTCGTCGTCGGCGAAACCGCCGGTCTGCAGCACGGTGAAGTTCCGCAACCACTCGGACTGCCAGCCGGGCACGAGCCCGGCGAACCACTCGGGGTCGATCTCGTGGTTGGCGCGCACGTCGATCGACGACGGCGTTCGTTGGAACACCTTGAGCGCGCCCCGCTGCCCATCCGGCCCGACGAGCTCGTCGACCGCTCGCCCGAGGTGGGGAACGCACTGCACGGCGGTCGCCCCGGTCCCGATGATGCCCACCCGCTTGCCAGCCCGGTCATCAGGTCGCCGTCGGGGCTGCCGCCCGTCACGTCGTAGTCCCAGCGGCTCGTGTGGAAACTCTCGCCGGCGAAGGACTCGATGCCCGGGATGCCCGGCAGCTTGGGCCGATGCAGGGGCCCGGTGCCGACCGCGACGAAGCGAGCGCGCAGTACGTCGCCGCGGTTCGTGCGGATCACCCAGCGCGGCTCGTTCGGGTCGGTCTCGTCGTCCCACGTGAGGTCGGTGACCTCGGTCGACAGCAGCGCCGAGTCGTAGAGGTCGTAGCGGCGTGCGATGCGACGGGAGTGCTCGAGGATCTCCGGGCCCTTGGTGTACTTCTCACTCGGCATGTGGCCGGTCTCTTCGAGCAGCGGCAGGTACACCATGGCGGCCGTGTCGCATTGTGCGCCGGGGTAGCGGTTCCAGTACCACGTGCCGCCGACGTCGCCACCCTTCTCGATCAACCGGATGTCGGTGATGCCGGCCTCGGCGAGTCGCGCACACGTGAGCAGGCCGGCGAACCCGCCGCCGACGAACACGAACGTGGCGCCGCTCGCGGGGTCGTGGGGATCATCGATGATCGCTTCACGCGGTTCGGGCTCGACGTACGGATCACGGACGTAGTCGGCGAACACACCGGTGACCTCGACGTACTGGTCGTTGCCGTCGGACCGGAGTCGCTTGTCGCGTTCTTCGGCGTACCGGCGTCGGAGTTCGCCGGCAGTCGGCGCATCGGACGTCGGCCTGGTGGTGCCCATCTCGTCACAGTACGACGGTGTTGGAACGATGTTCCAAGCTCTGGTCGAGACCTGGGCGAACGAGCTCCCGGTGATCGGGCCTCGTCGGTCGTCGCCCGGCGTGGTGCTGCGGCGCGCCTACGGTCGGCGCGGTGGAGCGGTGGTTCGCATTCGTGAGGGCGATCAACACCGGTGCTCGCCGCCTGCGCAACGACGAGCTGATCGCGGCGTTCGACTCGTTCGGGCTCGATGAGCCGGCCGCCTTCCAGGCCGCCGGCAACGTCACCTTCCGCTCGGCCGAGGCACCGGACGAGACCGCACTCGCTGCGCACCTCGGCGACGAACTCGGCTTCGAGTGCCCGGTGTTCATCCGCGCCGCCGAGGATCTCGGGGCGATCGCTGCGAGCTGTCCGTTCGGCGACGACGACCTGGCCGGCACCGAGGGCCGGGTCCAACTCACCCTCCTCGCAGCTGCGCCGTCGTCGGCGGCGGTCGACGCCGTCCGGAAGATGGTGCCGACCGATGACCTGGTCGTGATCGCCGGGTCGGAGTGGTGGTGGTTGCCTCGGGCCGGTATCAGCACGTCGACACTCCGTGTTCGTGCGATCGAGGACCATCTCGGCCCGATGACCACGCGCACCCTCGCCACCGTCGAACGCCTCCTCGCGAAGTTCGATGCCTGATCCGCTCGGGTCGGCCCACCGCGGCCCTGCACTCGTTCTGCTCAACGGGCCGCCGGCGGTCGGGAAGTCGACCGTGGCTCGGCTCCTCGTCGATCGGCGGCCGCTCGCGCTGTCGCTCGATGTCGACGTGATCCGCCACCAACTCGGCCGGTGGGAGGACGATGCGGAAGCCGCAGGGCTGGCGGCGCGTCGGTTGGCATCGTCGATGGCGGCCACGCATCTGTCCGCAGGCGCAGCCGTCGTGGTTCCCCAGTTGGTCGCCCGCGCCGGCTTCGCCGAGGAGCTCGACGCGGTGGCTGCGAACGTCGGTGCCGCCTTCGTCGAGGTGATGCTGTGGGCCGAGCTGGCCGATATCCGAGCCGAGTTCGCGGCCCGCTCCGCGTCGTCGACGGATGCTGCGTCGACCGATGCCGCCCATTTGGTCGAGCGGACCGACGGAGACGTGGTCGGGGACCTGTATCAGCGGCTGGCGCAACGGCTCCGACGCGAGGAACCCGACGGTGCGGTGCCGAACGGTGCGGGACCGGACGACCCGGCGAGGGTCGTCGTCGTGGCCGCCGATCGAGGTGACATCGCAACGACGGCCGATCGTGTGGTGGAGGCGCTCGATCACGTCGGTGTCCGGTGGTGAAGGTCGGGTCGGCCGCCGGGTCAGACCAGCGTGAGTTGCTTGTCGGGGCGTGCAGGAGCGAACGTCGGCGACCCGCCGATCGGGTCGGCACGGAGCGGTCGGGCATCGGGCGGTGGCGGTGCTCCGGACCGTTCAGTCGAGACGTTCGATCGTGCGCCGACCGGTGCCGGCGGGCGACTGACCTGTGTCGACCCGTCGGGATGGTGGATGGTGAACTCGACGGCGTCCCCGGTGATCGACCAGCCAGGTAGGTGGCTGACCGAGTGGTGGTAGTGGCAGAGCAACGCGCAGTTGGCCTCGCTCGTCGGGCCGTGGTCGATCCACTCGACGAGGTGATGCGCGTCGCACCACGTGGCACGGATGGAGCACCCGGGCCATCGGCATCGCTGATCGCGGGCGACCAGCGCCAGGAAGAGGTTCTCGGAAACGAGCCGGTTCTCGTGCCCGAAGTCGAGCACCGACGAGCCGGGGCCGGTGATGGCCCGGTGCATGCCGGCGTCGCAACACATTGCACGCACGGCATCGGCATCGACCGACGGCCCGGCGTGTGAGCGCCCGGGCACGGCCGCCCGCTCGCACACCGTTTCGTACGGCGCCGTCACGATGACCTTCGCGTTCGAGCGCCCACCTGCGATGTCGCCCTTCGAGGCCGCCTTGGCCAGTTGCGTGAGCGCATCGGCGCATCGCTGATCGCGCGTACGGCCCGACCCGTCGAACGCCGAGTCGTTCATCACGGCGTCGAGCGAGGTGCGGACGATCGCAGCGGATGCCGGATCGAGGAGCCCGTCGATGCGAGTCATCCCGTCGGTCGAATCGGTCAGCCGCAGGAATCGGCGCCCGCGGCGCTCGGCGACACGATCGGCTTCGCGCGCGGCATCGCGTTCGGCCCGCCACTCGTCGGTGGCCGGGCGCACGCCGGACAGCGGGACGTCGGCGATCCGGTCGAGCAGGTCGGCATCGACCGATGTCCCGGACGCAGCCCCGACCGCCGCAGCCGCCTTCTCCGACGACAGCACGCCGGACCGAACCGCCTCGGCGAGCGCGTCGGACCGTTCCATCGCCTCCCCGAGTTCGGCGACCGCACGGTTCCGACGGGTGGAGGTGCCCGTTTCGTTCGCCAGCCACTCGGCGGTGTCGCGAGCCCCCGTCCCGATGAAGGCGCCGGACGAATCGGCCGCGTGCGTGACGCGGGCCAGTTCGCTGGTCAGCTTCGACTCGCTGATCTTCATCGCGACGAGTCGAGCGCGCAGGCTGGTGGCATCGAGCCCGTCGATCGACGCTGCGGCGAGCGCGTCGACGGCCACCCCGACGGCGTCGACAGCATCCCCGAACTCCATGCGACCATCATGATCGAGGGGTGTCACAGCGACGATGGAGTGGGTGCCTCGCGTGGCGGTCTGACCCGAGTGTCTCCAACCAAGCCGTCGTCGCGTGGACCCGTCGTACCGTTCGCGAGCGATCGCCTCTTCGGTGCCTCGATCGCGTCGAACGACTCGTTACCCGCAAGAGCTTCGCAGCGTGAGGGACCGCGCGATACCGAGCGCCTCGACGTGCCCAACGTGCCAGATGCTGCGTCGGTCGGCGACGCTTCGAGGCGTGGCGATATCGCGCACCGCCCTCAGCGACCAGCGTCTCTCTAGCCCGGAGACCTGTCCCCAACCGCGCAGCAGTCTGCTGCGCCAGTCGCGCCTCGCTCAATCGACCGCCGCTGGAACAGACTGCACGCGGCAAGATCGGGAGCTCCGACCGCTGACGACCTCCACCTGTGGAGGCGATGTAGCGTCTCAGTGCCGCCACTATCACTACAGACACCAAGGACGCGAGGATGGCAACTTCACTGCGCTGGACCGTTCGACTCACGATGCTCGTCGCTGCAGCGGCTGCTGCAGCGACGGTCCCAGCGCCATCCGCGAATGCGAA
>JBCBDK010000086.1:0-10060 GCA_038529675.1 Actinomycetota bacterium | reverse complement strand
GTACCGGTGTCGCGGGCCGCTCCAGCTACGCAGTTCGGTCGAGCTCACGTTCGATCCGGGAATCCGACTCTTCTTCGAGTTCGATCCCGACGCCTATCTCGTGCGATCCCATGACGCTCGGCTCGGCACGTTGCGGCGCTACGAGGGAACGACGCTCTTCTCGTTCTCGCCGCTGCTCTATGCGTTCGGTGAGACCGATGTCGCCCTCACGTTCGCAGGCGGGATCGGCGGCAACCCGATCATCGACGGCGACGGCATGCGATGGCAGGCATGGGCTGCAGACGTCGATCAACAGCGTGTCGACGCCGGGTTCACCTCCACGCACTTCGCGGTGAGAACGGCGAACAACGACGACGCTCCGCTCTCCGAGCGATACCGCACCGATCCGTCGACCGATGCGCTCAGGCCGGACCTCGCGATGTTCTTCTTGTGTGAACGCGTCCTGATCGACGGGCTGCAACTGGTGAACGCGCCGTTCTGGATGGTCCACCCGGTGTTCTCCGATGAACTCACGTTCCGCAACCTCGTGTTCGACGGTCAGGTGATCAACAACGATGGATTCGACATCGAGTCGTGCCGCAACACCCTGATCGAGAACGTCCAGTTCAACAACCACGACGACAACGTCTCGATCAAGGCGGGCCGAGATCTCGACGGCCGCGTCGGCGTCGATGTCCGCGGGAGCATCCTTGACTCGATCGAGAGCCGGTACATCACCGAGGGTCGCCTCCAGGGGCCGACCGACAACGTCGTGGTCCGCAACTGCGCGTTCAAGGGCCACCACGCCATCGCGATCGGCAGCGAGATGTCGGGTGGCGTTCAGGGCGTCTACGCGTACGACAACCACTCGCCGATCGAAGTCGAGATCGCGCTGTATCTCAAGGCGACCCGGTCACGCGGTGGCTCGATTCATGGGGTGCGATTCTTTGACAGCACCTTCACGAACGTCGACAGTCTCGTCGCACTCATCCCGAACTTCGACGGCGACACGGAGGGGCCGCATCCGTCAGAGTTTCGCGACGTCGGTGTCGCTGCGTGCCGGGCCAGGTCTGCCACCCACGGCATTCGGATCATCGGGTGGCCCGATCTCCCCATCCGCGACGTCAGCATCGACGAGGTGACCGTCGACGACGTGCAGCGACCGCACGACGAGCTCGTCATCAAGAACGCCACGAACGTGCGGGTGAAGAACGCGACGCTCGGTTCGACTCGAGTCGATGAGCTCGAGGCGAACCACATCGACCCGAACGAGGCTCCACCGGTCGTCATGTGAGCGGAGGGAGCGAGCGTCGAACGTAACGGTGGGCTGGCAGGTGTCAGGGCGTTCCGATCGGCAGCCACATCTCTCGACCGACCGCACCTCGGTCGCCTGCTTGGAAACCGAGCGACTCGTAGCGCGCGATGGCCGCAGTGTTCGCATCGAACACGTGGAGACCGAGGCGTCCGGCCTCGAGACGTTCGAGTTCATCGATCACCTGCTCCATCGCAGACCTACCGATGCCACCACCGCGTGACTCCTCCTCGAGACTGATCTCGAAGAGGAACCAGTCGCCGGGTGAGTCCGGCATCGGACCGAACCACAGACGCCCGACTCGTCGACCCTCGTCGTCGACCGACCGGAACTGATGACCCGCGGTCCGCACACCGTCGGGAAGGACCCGGCGCATGTGATCGTCGGTCGCGCGCGTTGCACGGGCACGATCGACCCCACTTGCGACCAGTTCGCCCACGAAGGTCTCGACGGACGTCGAGACGAAGGCCTCGGCCTCGATCACGGAGAGATCACGCAGGGTCGGCACGATGCGACCGTACCCATCGGTCGTCGACCCGAGCTGCGACGGCCGAGTCAGCTCGGGCCCGGCGGGCCGGCGGGGCGGAGGTCGCCCTGCCACGCGTCGACGTGCACCACCTGCTCGTACGGCATGCGGTTCACGGGCCCGAACTCGCGTGCCGGCCAGCCGAGTGGGATGAGGCAGCCGATGTGGACGTCGTCGGGGATCGAGAGCGTCTCACGGATCGTGGGCTCCACCACGCCGTGGAACGTCGTGAACACGGTCCCGAGCCCGAGCGCCCGGGCGGCCACGATCAGGTTCTGGGCGGCGGGGTAGATCGACGACCAGACGAACGACTCGCGAGGCGCGGCGTACGGGTAGACCGCCTTGCCGCAAACGAGGATGAGGAGCGGGCACGTGGACAACGTGCCGACCAGATGGGCGGTTCCGTCGAGCATCAGCCGGTGCGTCCGATCCGGTCGATCCATTGCGGCGACCACTGGCGCCATCACGGTCTCGATCGCCTGCCCGATCGCCTCCTTCTTCGTGGGATCTCTCACGACGACGAAGTCGCGACCCTGCGAGTTGCCCGGGCTCGGCGCCCACGTCGCCGCGGTGAGCACCTGCTCGACCAACGCGTCGTCGACCGGATCGGGCAGGAGGTGCCGCATCGCACGGCAGGTGCTCATCGCCTCGAAGACGTCCATCCGTGCGGCCTCCTCTGGTCGGGTGCGTCGGCTCGGTCGCGGGACCGCCCGTGCGTGATCGTGACACGCGTCAGCGTCGGCCGTCGGACCGGCGGGCGTCGTGCCACGCAGCGATGACGTGCGGGGTGCGATCGAGGTATCGGTCGATGATCCGTCGACCGCGTTCATCGGTCGGGCGCCAACGTGCGATGCCGAGTGTTCGTCGTGCGTACTGGTGCGTCATCGCGGCGTCGATCCAACGGTCCACGTCGGAACGGTTGACCAACGCAGGGGCGCTTCGCGTCAGCTCGGCGGCGTAGGCGTCCACGACCCGCGAGAGCTGGTCGAGCGTCGGCACCCCGACCAGGATCGCTGCGAGGTCGTGTGTGCCCGGCCCGGTGACGCAGTTCGCCCAATCGAGGAGCGTCGGCTCGTCGGTCGACGCGTCGAACAGCACGTTGTCCAAGCCGAGGTCGTCGTGGACGAGCGTCGACGGTGCGTCGGCGAGCATCGCGTCGGCTGCGACGATCCGGTCGGGGAGCTCGTCGAACAGCCGCCTCGCGGCCGGCTGCTCGATCGGGCCGAAGCGCTCGAGGAACTCCACTCGCCGCGCCGCGAACCAGTCGTGTTCGCGAGGAGGCCGCGCGGCTGGCAGCCACGCCAGTTCGACCTCCCGGTCCCACCACGCGGCGTGGACGCGCGCCGCCGTCTGGGCGAGGCGGATCGTGCTGTCGAGCGTTTCGTCGACGAGCTCGTCGCCCTGCCGGGCACCGTCGAGGTAGCCGATCACGATCCACGCATGTCCACCAGCGGGTTCCGCACCCCCATGATGGAACGAGGGGAGTCGTGCCGGTGTGGCCGCTGCGAGCCGCTCGTAGAAGCGGAGTTCGCGCAGACCGGTCTCGTCGTCGAACCGCCACAGCTTGGCGAGCACGACGCCCGGCACGCCCGAGCTGCTGAGCGAGACCCGGTACGACTGACCGGCGAACCCGAACGCAGCGCCGACACGCTCCACCGAGGTCACGGTCACGTCGCCGCCGAGCGCCGCCGACAGCACCTCGGACGTGAGTTCGTCCGCTGTGCTCGGAACCACCGGCGGCGTTGGACTCACCAGCGGCCATCCTCCACCAAGCTCACGCCCAGTGCACGGTATCGGCCGGATCGGCCGTGCTCGTCCGATCCCCCAGCGTGCGAACAACATCGTGTTCGTCGTCGGCGCTCTGCGAGGATCGGATCATGACCGGCGACGTCACCTACGCATGGCGCGGATCGTTCGAGAGCGCCGAGGCGAACGCGCTCCACGCTGCGGCGTTCGAGACGCAAGTCTTCAGCACCGAGGAGTGGGATTGGCTGAACCAGGTCCGCCGCCACAGCCTGGGGTGGGTCACCGCCCGCCGTGGGGCTGACCTGGTCGGATTCGTGAACGTGATCTCCGACGGCTTCGTGCACGCGTGGATCCAGGATGTGATGGTCGCGCGAGCGGCTCGCGGCGCCGGCGTCGGGGTCGAACTCGTCAGGCGCGCAGCCGACGGCGCTCGACGAGCGGGGTGCGAGTGGCTGCACGTCGACTTCGACGACGACCTCGAGCCGTTCTACATCGACGCCTGCGGCTTCACGCCGTCACGCGCCGGTCTGCTCGAGCTGAGTTGAGCCGGCCTGCACGTCGTCGTAGGTGTCGATCCGACGGAGCGACGGGACGAACGCGGCGAACCCGGCTGCGATCACCACGGTCGCCGCGCCGCCGCCGGCGACAGCGAGCGGCACGCCCAGCCACCGGGCAGCGACACCGCTCTGGAACGCGCCCAGCTCGTTCGACGCTCCGATGAAGACGCCCTCGACCGCGGTCACCCGGCCGAGCTGTTCGTTCGGCGTGGCGAGCGGGACGAGTGTGCCGCGGATCGACATCGACACCATGTCCGCAGCGGCGGCGATCACGAGCGATGCGAACGCAACGACGTAGTTGGTCGTCAGGCCGAGCGTGATGTGGAACGCGCCGAAGATCGCCACGACGACGAGCAGGGTCGGCCCGATCCGGCGTGTGATCGGGCGCCGGGCGAGGATCAGCCCCATCACCGCAGCACCCATGCCAGGCGCCGCCCGCAGCCAGCCGTAGGCCACGTCGCCGACGCCGAGCCGCTCCTCGGCGATCACCGGAATCAGGGCGACGGCACCGCCGAACAGCACCGCGAAGAGGTCGAGGCTGATGGCCGACAGCACGATCGGCGTGCGCCGCATGAACGACAGCCCTTCGAGCGCCAGCCGCAACGACGGTCGCTCGGTGAGATGTGTCGGCTCGACCACGTACTCGATCGCCAACAGCGGTGGGATCGAGAGAGCGAACAGCACGGCGACGGCCGCATAGGCGAGGTCGGCACTCACGCTGTAGAGGAACCCCGCCGCGATCGGCCCGACGATCGTCGCGAGCACCATCGTCGTGGCCCGTGCCGCCGTGAGGTTCGGGAGCAGCGACCTCGGCACGACGAGTGGGCCGATCGCCCAACGCGCGGGGATCGAGATCGCATCGAACGTGCCGAATGCGAGCGTGATCAGGTAGAGCGGCCACACCGCTGCGTCGGAACCATCGGTCACGTCGCCCACGTCGCGGCTGTAGAACACGAACCCGATCGCGCACGCGATGCGTCCGAGCGTCATCGCCGCGGTCACGCGTCGCCGGTCGAATCGATCGGCGACGTAGCCGCTGACGAACACGAGCAACGCCGCCGGGACGAATTGGAGCAGACCGATGATGCCGATCGTCAGCGCGTCGTCGGTGATGTCGAAGGCCTGCTTGAACAGCACGGCCAACATGAGTGAGATCGCCGTCGTCGAGATCGCTCCCGACACGAGGTATCGGCGGACCGACGGCAGTGAGAGCACGTCGGGGTCGGCCAGCACCGGGTGAACCTATCCTGCGCCGGCCTCGCGAGGTACGGCGGATTCGGGTCCGACGAAGTCAGGCCCAGAACGCGTGGAGGCGATCGACGAATCGATCGGGGTCCACCAGGTGGGGGTAGTGGCCGTGATCGGCCCAGACCTCGGTGGTGGCACCGGCGATTTGGCCGGCGAGCCAGTCCGAGTAGCCGGGGCCAGGGTCGATGCCGAACAGCGACAGGTACGGCACGTCGACCGAGGCGTATCCGGCGAGCGCCGCGTCGACGACTGCGTCGACCTCGGCCTCGGACATCGTCAACAGCATCTCCCACACCCCGAGCACGACGGTCTGGTCAGGTCGCCGCAGCGAACTCACGCGAGCGAACTCGTCGGTGCTGGCGAGCGGGCCGGCCATCGAGTCGAAGATCGCGGAGATGACCATGGGGAAAGCGGCCGCGTCGCGCAGCTGCGACTCGAACTCCATCAGCTGCGCCTTGAAGCCACCGAGCTGCAACGACTGATCGACGTTGACGACCGACGACACCGGTATGAGCGCACCGACCGCGGACACGACGGCGCCGCCGAGCGAATGCCCGACGAGACGCGGCCGCGACGTACCGGAGGCCTCGATCACGGCGACGACGTCGCCCGCCATCGCTTCCAGGTCGTAGCGCGCTGCGGTTCCCGACGTCCCGTGGCCGCGGAGGTCGAGCGAGACCACGCGGTGCTGACCGCTCAAGCGCTCGGCGATGGGCGCCCACGACTCGCGAGACTCCGTGATGCCGTGGACGAGAACGACCGTCGGCCCGTCCGATCCGCCGCCAGTGTCGTCGTAGGCGATCTCGGTGCCGTCGGCGGTGCACGTGGTCGTCATGGGCCGAGTGTCGCGCGACGTCGCGCGCCGCGTTCGAGTCGCAGCCGGTTCACAACCAGACGTACGTGGTCGTCGCCGTGGCCGCACGCCGGCCGTCGGGGAGCATCAGATCGACCTGGCCGAACACGACCGATCGACCCGGCTTGGTGACCGTCGCGTCGAACGTGACCGTGCCGACATCGGCGGGAACGGCCCGCTCGAAGTTCGTGTTGAGCGACACGGTCGTGAACGGCACGATCTCGCCGTCGCGCAGCGATGCCATCGCGAACACCATGCCGGTGTCCATGCAGGCCATGATCGACTGGCCGCACATCACCCCGCCCGAGTGGACCACGTGATCGGTGACGTCGACGTCGAACCGAACCCGTCCGACCGCGGCGTGGGTGATCCAGGGACGCAGCTCGTTCACGAACGGCGGACCGCCCTCGTGGAAGCGGTCGAGGATCGTTGCGACCATCGTCGCATCGGAGTCGAAGTCGTCCAGCCCCGGTCCGCCCGGCGAGAGATCGGTCATCGCATCACTCTCGTCGATCGGGCGTTCACCCCACACATCGGCGCGCTCGCCGTCGGCTGGCGCCCGTCCGTCACGCGACGGCGTCGAACCGTCACGCGGCGGCGCCGAACCGGCACGAATCGAACGATTTCGTCCGCCGTTCGCACCCGCCATTTCGCGCGACGCAAGGTGAGAGGTACGTTCGAATTCACCGTTCAGCTGAAGGGAAGTGACATGGGCAAGCGTAGGAGTCGGTGGGTTCTCACCGCAGGCGTGACGATCACAGCAGCAGTGTTCTCGTCGGTGGCAACCGTCGGTGGCGCATCCGCCGACGAGGGGCCGGAGGCGAAGTTCACGCTGACGATTCTTCACAACAACGACGGTGAGTCGTCGTTGGTACCGATCGAGGTCGACGGCGCGTCGTACGGCGGCGTCGCCAGGTTCAATGCGAAGGTCGACGAGTTGCGGCAGGAGTCGTTCCGCCCCAACTTCGATCCGGGTGAGGCCCCCCAGCGCGGCAACGTGCTGTTGAACTCGGGCGACAACTACCTCGCCGGAACCGAGTTCGAGGCCTCTCGTTCGGGCAGGGAGTTCTTCGACGCGCGGGCCGTCCGCTTCCTCGAGTACGACGCGCTCGCGATCGGCAACCACGAGTTCGACTTCGGGCCCGAGACCTTCGCTCGATTCGTGCGCCAGGTGGCGCCGATTCCGTTGGTGTCGGCCAATCTCGACTACTCGGGTGAACCCGAACTCGCATCGCTCGCCGGCCGCCGGCTCGTCGCCAGTGACGTCATCACCGAGAACGGTCGCCGCATCGGCATCGTCGGGCTGACGACACCGTCGCTGCCGACGATCTCGTCGCCGGGTGGCGTCGAGGTGCTCACCGAACTCGCAGCGATCGCTCAGGCCGAGGTCGACGACCTCACCAGCCGCGGGGTCGACATCGTCGTCCTCATGTCCCACCTGCAGGGCCTCGACAGCGAGCTCGCACTGGTGTCGGAGCTCAGCGGGGTCGACGTCGTGATCGGCGGCGGTGGCGACGAGATCCTGGCCGAGCCCGGCGACGAGCTCTTCCCGGGTCACGCCGACCAGATCTTCGGCTCGTACCCGCAGGTCGCGACCGACGCCGATGGCGTCGCCGTCCCGGTCGTCACGACGCCGGGCAACTACCGCTACGTCGGTGCGCTCGAGGTCAGCTTCGACCGTGACGGCAACGTGCTGTTCTGGGACGAGGAGGACTCAGGCATCAAGCTCGTGACCGACACCGGCCCCGAGGCCGTCGGTCAGAACGTCAAGCAGCTCGTCAACGTCGAGCAGCCGGTCGCGGCGTTCACCGCCGGCCTCGCCGCCACGACGATCGGCAGCTCCGAGGTCGATCTCGATTGCGAGCGCGTCGAGGTGCGTGGTGCCGAGACCAACTGCGGCAACCTGATCGCCGATGCCCACCTGGCGACGGCCCAGGCCCTCGCCGCTGACTTCGGCGTCGCCGCACCGCAGCTGGCGATCATGAACGGTGGTGGCATCCGCGGTGAGATCGATCAGCCCGCCGGCCCGATCTCGGTCGCGGACACGTTCCGCCTCCAGCCGTTCGGCAACTTCGTCGGCATCGCCGAGGACGTGCCCGCCGAGACGGTGCGGCAGATCATCGAAGAGGGTGCGATCCGCCTGCCGGCTCCCGGCGACGGTGGTTTCGTCCACCTCGCCGGTGCCTCCGTCGTGATCGACACCAGCTTCCCGGCACGTGACGCCGACCAGACGACCGGCGAGCAGTTCGCGCCGGGTGAACGGGTCCGCGAGCTCGTGCTCGACGACGGCACGGTGCTCGTGACCGGCGGCGTCAGCCAGGATGTCACGGTGGGCATCGCCGGCCTCAGCTTCTCGTTGGGTGGCGGCGACGCCTACCCGGCGGTGCCGTTCACCACGGTGGGCACCACCGACCAGCAGTCGCTGCAGTCCTACATCGAGGACGTGCTCGGCGGCAACGTGACCGCGGCGGACTACCCGCGGGGTGGCGAGGGTCGTCTGACGATCTTGTGATCCTGCAGCTCGACCGCTGAGTCGACCGGCGAGCCGGCGACTCGATGCCGGGCTCCAGTCGAAGAGCTGCGTCATGGGGTGGGTTCGTCGAACCTGCCCCATGACCGCGCATCCGGTCGGCTGATGCGCGACCATCGGTCGATGACCGACGCGCTCGACCGACCGGTGGCGAAGCGCCCGGACGGTCTCCGATCCCCCGGGCCGTGGAGCCGCTTGCGCGAACTCCGCCTCGGCATCGACCTGCCGCGGTACGCCTGGCACACCCGCGAGGTGCTCGGAGCGCCGTCGGGCGACGGTCGGACCGTGATGCTCGTGCCGGGCTTCAAGACCACCGACCGCTCGCTCGTACCGCTGCGCACGTTCCTTGGTAGTCGGGGACACCACGCCCGCGACTGGGGTTTCGGCGTGAACAACGGTGACGTCGACGGGCTACTCGAACGCACGAAGGAGCGCGTCGTGGAACTCGCCGAACGCTCGGGCCGGCCGATCAACCTGGTCGGCTGGAGCCTCGGCGGCGTGTACGCACGCGAGTCGGCGCGAGATCACCCCGAACACGTCCATCGGGTCGCCACGATGGGGACGCCGCTGTTCGGGCCTCGGCACACCATCGGTCACTCGTTCTACTCGGAGGACGAACTGACCCGGATCGACGGCCAGATCGACGAACGGTCGGCCGAGCCGATCCGGCGACCGGTGCTCGCGATCTATAGCCGCAACGACGGCATCGTCGATTGGCGGGCATGCCCCGACACCGAGACGCCTGATGCTCGGAACGTCGAGGTCGCCAGCGGCCACGTCGGCATGGGCCTCGATCCGACCGTGTGGCGCCGCATCGCCGACTTCTTCGCCGCCGACTGACGGTGCGCGCTCGTCGGGACGCATCTGCGTTCGTGCGGTCCCGGTTTCCGGGAGTCACCGTACGCAGATGGCCGGCGACAGCGCGTCAGCCGTCCTGCTGGAGGAGCTCCACCCAGTTGCCGTCGGGGTCTTCGAGCATGGTGATGGTGACGCCCTCGCGCACCACGGTCGGGGCGAGCGGGACGGAGACGCCGGCGGCACGAGCGGCTTCGACGGTCTCGTGCAGGTTCGAGACGGTGATGGTGAGGTAGCGCAACCCGGTCGCACCGCCGGGGCCGCCACCCGCACCGGTCTGCGGCGTGGTGGTCAAGTTGACGAGCTTGAGCACCGAGTTGCCGCACTGGATGCGGTGCATCGTGCCGCCGCCGGCGATCGGCATCGGCATGTCGGCGACGTGTTCGAGGCCGAGGATGCCGCAGTAGAAGTCGAGCGAACGCTCGCTGTCGGTGATGACGATGCCGAGGTCGAT
>JBCBDK010000085.1:0-10091 GCA_038529675.1 Actinomycetota bacterium | reverse complement strand
AGCGATCCTCGTCCCGCCGGTCGACCCGATGCTCGGGTTCATCCTGTCTGCGATGGTTGGTCATCTCTTCGGCTACGAGGCCGCGCTGGCGATCGACGCATCGGCCAACCCGCTTCGCCAGACGCGCGAGCTGATCGAGGAGTTGGCCGGCGACGGAGCGTCGGGCGACTCGGTCCTCGATGAGCTACGTCGGCTCGTCGTGCCGATGTCGACGGCGTTCCACGACGGGCTTCGCAGCGGTCGCCATGACGGTCACCTGGAAGCGTCGACCGCTGTTCGGTTGTCCGGCATGTTCCGCGACCTGCTCGATGAGCGACCGGTCGAGGCGTACCAGCAGTCGAGCGGGAAGGTGGCGACGCCGTCCTCGCTCATCGACGATCTCGTCGTCGCGTTGACCGACGGGATCGAGGAGCTGACGCGCCCGGTCGACACGATCAAGCATCAGGCGAAGACCGTGACCGTCGGCATCTCCCGCAGCGACGAAGGCATCATCGACCGGCCGCTCGTGCAGGCGACGCTCGGCGCAGGGCCGGGGCGCGACGTCCTGTCGTACCGGGTGCTGAAGGTGCTCGCCGATCTCGACCCGGCCGTCGCGGAGGTGCGCGGATTCACGCGATACGGGATCGAGGGGGAGCGGATCTCGATCATCGATCGAGGCGGTATCTCGCGCGAACTGCCGAGTCGTGTCACGACGGCCAGCGACCTGCGGGGCACGAAGCACCGCGTCGCATCGGAGCGTGACGTGCTCGTGGCACGCGGGCGGCGCGACGACCGGACCGTCATCCTCGTCCCCGAGGTGAAGTCCGGCGAGACGACCGGGATCACGCTGCTCCACGTCGCCTTCCACGCGACTCGTCCGGCGGAGGTCATGCGCAGTGTGCTGCAGGGCTACGACCGCCGCTACGACCGGCTCGTCGACTGGGTCAACGAGACCGAGGGCGGCTTCGATGAGTCGTTGCTCGGTACGGTGCCGGTCGTCGACCTGCTGATCGGACCGATCTCGCAGACCGCGGATCACTGGCGCTCGTGACCGGTCGGCGCTCGTGATCGTCGGGATCGGCATCGACCTGGTCGACATCGACCGATTCCGGCGCTCGCTCGCTCGGACGCCGTCGATGCGCCAGCGGCTCTTCACCGAGGTCGAGCTGGCGTACGTCGCCGAGAAGCGGGACGATGCGGAGTCACTCGCGGCCCGGTTCGCTGCCCGCGAGGCGGTGATGAAGGCGCTCGGGCTCGGGCTCGGCGCGTTCGGATTCCACGACGTGTGGGTCGACCGGGCGGCGTCGGGTGCCCCGTCGCTGGTGGTCACCGGTCGAGCGCGTGAGCTGGCCGATGGCGCGGGCGTCGCCCACTGGCACCTCAGCCTGACGCACAGCGACACCACCGCCGCCGCGTACGTCGTCGCCGAATCCTGAGTTGGATTTCTGCTCGGGGACAGAATCCAACTCGCCGCCAGTGCGCCCTGAGTTGGATTTCTGCTCGGGGACGGAATCCAACGCGACCCGAGATTTCCTTTCCGATTTCGCCTCCTCACCGCCAACGGTGGGGCATGGGACATCGACGAGACCTCAGCTCCAGCACGTACTTCCACATCTCGAACCGCGGCGCCGACCGCCAGGACGTCTTCGGCGTCCACGACGACTGGGCGTGGTTCGAGGAACGCCTCGATGCACAGCGGCAGCGCCACGGCATTGTCATGCATGCCTACGCCTGGATGACGAATCACTTCCACCTCCTCATTGAGCCCGTCGAGGGATCCGTCTCGGACTTCATGCGCGACCTCTCGGCGCCCTACGCCCGACGATTCAATGTCCGCACGGCGCGGACCGGACCACTGTTCGACGGGCGGTTCTTCTCGCGGCCGGTGCCGGGCGAAGAGTTCCACGGTGCGGCCCGATACGTCCACCGGAATCCGATCGACATCGTTGGCGAGGCCGGGCTCGCCTCGTACGAACGCTCGAGCCTGCCGGCGTATCTGGGCATCGCTGAGCCGCGGTCTTGGCTCGAGACGTCGACGCTCGCGAGCCTCATCGATCCGACCCGGTACCTGTCGGTGGTCCTCAAGGTCGAACGAGACGACGTGATGCCGATTGCTGGCCGGCCACCGTTGGTCCGTACGTCGGCGATGACCGTGCTGGAGGCGGCTGGCATCGTCGTGGACCGGCTCGGACCGGGGGTCGGGACACGAAGCCGGCTGGCGGCGTTGGTGTGCGCCGAGCTGCGCATCGGCGATGTCGTGGACATGAGCGAAGCGCTCGGACTCACGCCGTCGACGTTTCGCGAGTACCGGCGTCGGGGTCGGCACCTCCTGCGGGACGACCCGGGCTTCGCCGAGGTCTACGCACTGACGCTCGACGAAGTCGCGCAGCTCGCGGCCTGACCCGGTCGCCAGTTGGATTTCGTCCCCGAGCAAGAATCCAACGCGGGTGGGAGTTGGACGTCGTCCCCGAGCAGGAATCCAACTCGGGGAGGAATCCGACTCAGGCGGTGAGGGTGTCGCGGAGTTCCCGTTTGACGAACTTGCCGTTGGCGTTGCGGGGGAGCTGCTCGTCGAGGAACCAGACCCGCTCCGGCACCTTGTACTTCGCGAGCTTGGCCGACAGGAACTGCGTGAGCTCCTCCTGAGTGAGCCCCGCGCCAGGCGTGAGCACGATCGCGGCGGCCACGATCTCGCCCAGGCGATCATCGGGCACGCCGAAGACGGCCGCCTCGGCGACGGCGTCGTGTTCGTAGATCGCCGACTCGACCTCGGAGCAGTACACGTTCTCGCCACCGCGCAACACCATGTCCTTCGCCCGGTCGACGATGAAGACGAAGCCGTCCTCGTCGATCGTGGCGATGTCGCCGGTGTGGAACCAGCCGTCCACGATCGCCTCGGCGGTCGCCTCCGGTCGATTCAGGTAGCCCTTGATCACGACCGAACCGCGTACGGCCAGTTCGCCACGTGCGTCCGGCCCGGTGATCTCCTGACCCAGCTCGTCGACGAGCTTCGCATCGAGCACCGGCACCACACGGCCGCACGACGCCGGCTTGGACACGTACAGCGCGCCTGAATTGGCGGTCACGATCCCGTGGGTCTCGGTCAGGCCGTACCCGGTCGACGGCGCACCGCCGGCGAGGGACTTGTCGATCTTGTCGACGAGGTCGGGTTGCAATGGCGCTCCGCCTCCGCCCATACCTTGCAGCGACGACGTGTCGCGGGTCTCCCAGTCGGGGTGCGTCAGCATCTCCCGGCTCATCGTCGGCACGCCTGAGAAGTTCGTGACCCGCTCGCGCTCGATCAACTCCAGCGCCCGCGCCGGATCCCACTTGTACGTCAACACGAGCTTCGACCCGGTGAGCGTGGCCGGGTGCAGCAGGCAGTTGTTGGCGGTGACGTGGAACAGCGGCGTCGGCGCCATGAACGCGTTCTGGGATGGCTGCTCACCCTCGCTCACCGTCGCCGGCGCGACGCCGGCCTTCGCTGCCGCCAGGGCACTGACTGCACCCATGAACGCGAGGTCCATCAGATTGTGGACCGAGCCTCGATGGGTGAGCTGGGCGCCCTTCGGGAAGCCGGTCGTGCCCGACGTGTAGAAGATGCACGCGTCGTCATCGGGATCGATGTCGACCGCCGGCAGTGAGTCCGGCGCGGCCTGCGGGTCGATCACGTCGTCCCAGCGACTGGCATCGTCGGGGAGCTCACCGTCGTAGCGCACTGCGATCACGTGCAACGGCGCGCCGTCCTCACCATGGCGCAGCTGGTCGAGGATCGGCACCGCCCGCTCGACGCGCTCGCGGTCGGCGATCATCACCTTCGGTCGCGAGTCGGCGAGACCGTACGCCATCTCGTCGGAGGTCCACCACGCGTTCATCCCGACGCATGCGGCGCCGACCGACACGATCGCCCAGTACGACAGCACCCACTCGGAGTAGTTGCGCATCGCGATCGCGACGCGGTCACCTCGCTGCACGCCGTGGACCTCGACCAGATGCTGTGCGAGCGCCTTCACGATCCGGTCCGACTCGGCGTACGTCAGCCGCTCGTCCTCGTAGACGAGGTAGTCCTTGTCGCCGTGGAGGGCAGCGAGTTCCCACACGAACCGCATGGTCGGCGGCGCCTGGTCGAACACCCGCATCGGGTTGCCGCGCACCTCGATCTCGGTCATCGCAAACTGTGCGCCCGGCGCCGTCAGCTCGTCCCACGCTTCCTGGTACTGCTCGATCACGGCGCCATCGTGGCATCGGTCGGCCTCACCCGACCAACCGCAACTCGTCGTCGGCGCGGTCAGCCCGTCGACACGGCTGCCCGATCTGGGATGATGTCGGAGTGATCCCGATCGTCACGCCGGAGGAGATGCGAGCGGTCGACGCAGCAGCTCCCGAGCCGGTGGAGGTCCTCGTCGACCGCGCCGGCGCCGCCGTGGCTCGCGAAGCGCTCCGCCTGCTCGGTGGCGCGTACGGGCGAACGGTCAACGTGGTCGTCGGCAAGGGCAACAACGGCGCCGACGGTCGAGTCGCTGCCGCACGGCTCCGTCGCCGCGGTGTCCGTGTCCGCGTGATCGACGCCGCGATGCGGCCACCGATCCTCCCACCGGCCGACCTCGTGATCGACGCGGCCTACGGGACGGGATTCCGAGGCGACTGGATCGCGCCCGAGGTGGGTGCTGCGCCGGTGCTCGCCGTCGACGTCCCGTCCGGTCTGGATGCGACCACCGGCGCTGCGGGCCGCGGTGTGCTGCCAGCGGTCCGGACCGTGACCTTCCAGGCGCTCAAGCCGGGTCTGCTCTTCGGCGACGGGCCCCGGCTGGCGGGTGACGTGGTCGTCGCCGACATCGGCCTCGACGTGTCCGCCGCGTCAGCCCACGCGGTCGAGCGGTCGGACGCCGCGGCATGGTGGCCACGTCGCGCCACCGACGCCCACAAGTGGCGCTCGGCGGTGAAGGTCGTCGCCGGCTCGGCAGACATGCCGGGCGCGGCCCGCCTCTCGTCGGTGGCAGCGCTGCGAGCCGGGGCCGGCATCGTCTCGCTGGTCACGCCCGACGTCCGGCTCGGCGCAGCGGACGAGGTCGTCACCCACACCGCGCCGGCGACCGAGCTGCGCGACATCGTGCTCGCGGACATCGCTCGGTTCGGCGCACTGGTCGTCGGCCCGGGCCTCGGACGGTGTGACGACGTGCTCGTGGCGACGCGGCGCTGCGTCGCCGACGCGACCGTCCCGGTGGTCATCGACGGGGACGCGATCTTCGCCTGTGCATGGAACTCCGAGGGTGCGGGCCCGATCCTGCGCAAGCGCGCCCTGCCGACGGTCATCACGCCGCACGACGGCGAGTTCCGTCATCTGACCGGCAGCGCGCCGGGCGCGGACCGGATCGCCGCCACGCGTGCGGCTGCGAGCGAGTTCGGCGCGGTGGTGCTGCTGAAGGGTCCGACCACCGTCGTCGCCGGCCCGGGGGCCGACGGCCACGGCACCCAGTGCTTCGTGATCGACCATGGCGATGCACGGCTCGCCACGCCCGGCTCGGGCGACGTGCTCGCCGGCATGATCGGCGCGGCGCTCGCCGCCGGCGCCGACGCGACGAAGGCGGCGGCTGCCGCAGCGTGGCTGCACGCGGAAGCCGGCCATCTGGGACCCGACGACGGGGTGATCGCGGGCGACCTGATCGCAGCACTGCCCTCCGCGCTGGCCGCATGCAGGGCAGCGGGGTGAGTGCCGACGACGCCGGGGCTCGCGAGTCGTCGCGGTGGGCGTGGGCCGACATCGACCTCGACGCTCTCGCCCACAACCTGGGGGTACTCTCCGCCGCTGCCGACGGGGCCTCGGTGTGGGCGGTCGTGAAGGCCGACGGCTACGGACACGGTGCGGTCGAGGTGGCGGACGCGGTGCTCGCCGCCGGCGCCGACGGACTGTGCGTCGCCCTCACTCGGGAAGCGGTCGAACTCCGAGCCGCGGGCATCGACGCGCCGATCCTGTTGCTCAGTCAACAACCGGTCGATCAGGCGCCGACGATCGTCGAGTACGGCCTCACGCCGACCGTCTACACCCCCGAGGCGGTCGATGCGATCGCCGACGCTGCGGAAGCTGCACCGGCCCGGCCGGTCGATGTTCACCTCAAGATCGACACCGGCATGCAGCGCGTGGGCGCACACGTCGACGATGCGTTCGATCTGGCGGTGCGCATCCTCGATCGACCCGGTGTACGCCTGGCCGGCGTGTTCACCCACCTCGCGGTCGCCGATTCGATCGACCCGGAGCATCGTTCGTTCACCGCAGCACAGCTGGACCGGTTCGAGTCGCTCCTCGCACGGATCACCGAGACAGCAGCGGAGCGAGGAGCCGTGCCCCCGATCACGCACGCAGCCAACTCGGCGGGCACGCTGGCGCACCGCCGAGCTCGCCACTCGATCGTGCGTGCCGGGATCGCGCTGTACGGGATCTCGCCGGGCGATGACATCGACGATCTCGCAGCAGCGCTCCGACCAGCGATGGAGCTCCGTGCGCGCGTGTCGTTCGTCAAACGCGTCCGTGCCGGCAGCCGGATCTCCTACGGGCTCCGGCACCGCTTCGACGCCGACACGACCGTCGCGACACTCCCGATCGGGTACGCCGACGGCGTCCCGAGGCGGCTCGGAACGGTCGGCGGCGAGGTGCTCGTCGGCGGGCACCGCTGCCCGATCGTCGGCGTCGTGACGATGGACCAGCTGATGGTCGACGTCGGTCACGTCGAGGAGGCCTCGGGGCGATCGGTGGCGCTCGGCGATGAGGCGGTACTGATCGGGAGCCAGGGAAGCGAGACGGTCCGTGCGGAGGAGTGGGCCCGGCTGCTCGACACGATCGGGTACGAGATCGTCTGCGGTGTGTCGGCCCGGATTCCTCGGCGCTACGTCGGCGGGCCGGCGGGACGGTCGAGGGCGTAGCATCGTCGCCGATGTACGAGCACGCGGTCGAGCTGCATGCGCCGACGCTCGCCGCGACCCACCGCGTCGCTGCAGCGATCGCCGCGCTGTCGCGGACCGGCGACGTCGTCGTCCTCGCCGGGGAGATGGGCGCGGGCAAGACCGCGTTTGCGCAGGGATTCGGACGTTCGCTCGGGATCACCGAGCCGATCACGTCGCCGACGTTCACGCTCGTGCACAGCTACGACGTCCCCGACGCACCAGGGCGGAGCCGGCTTCGACTCCATCACGCCGACCTGTATCGCCTCGAGCACACCACCGAGGTCGCTGACCTCGCACTCATCGAGTTGGCAGAGGACCGCGGCATCGTCCTCGTCGAGTGGGGCGACGTGGTCGACGGCATGTTCGGCGACCACCTCGCCGTCCACCTCGACGCGGACACCGATCACGTCGTCGCCCCCGATGCCGACACCGACACCGACACCGATACCGATACCGATACCGATGCGGTCGAGGCGAACCGGGCCGACGGTGCCGTCGCGTCGCCGTCGAGTGACGTCGACTTCGGACTCGACGCTGGGCGTGCGATCACCGTGTCGGCGGTCGGGTCGTCGTGGGCCGGCCGGTGGGAGCGGTTGCTCGGTGGCGTGGAGGACCTTCGGTGCTGACCCTCGGCATCGAGACCGCGACCGAGCGCGTCAGCGTCGCCATCGGCGGACACGAGGGCGTCATCGCCCTGTTCGAGGTGACCAAGGGGCGTCGGCACGCCGAGACGCTGGTTCCGGCGATCGAGTTCACGTGCCGCCAGGCGGGCATCGAGCTCGACGAGATCAGCGTCGTCGCCGTCGATGTCGGCCCCGGCCTCTTCACCGGCATGCGGGTCGGTCTCGCGTCGGCGAAGTCGATCGCGCAGGCGTTGCGCATCCCGATGATCGGCATCTCGTCGCTCGATCTCCTCGCGTTCACCGAGCAACACGCCGACAAGATCGTGGTCCCGGTGATCGACGCCCGGAAGGGCGAGGTCTTCTACGCGATGTACCGGTCGGTGCCCGGCGGTGTCCAACGCATCGTGGAACCGCGGGTCGGACCGGTGGACGATCTGGTCGCCGACCTGATGGCCCGCAGCCAGGACGCGCTGCTGCTGGGCGACGGCTCGCGGCGCTACCGCGACGAGTTGCTCGAGGGATACCGCTGTGAGATCGGGGGCGACGATCACCCCTCGGCCGCGCCCCTCGTCCAACTCGCGCACGCCAAGGCGCTGCGCGAGGACTGGGTCCAACCGCGCGATATCGAGCCGATCTACCTCCGCGATCCCGACGCCGTGATCAACTGGCAGACGCGGGCGAGTCGATGAGTGTCGTCGAACGGATTCGTCGCCGTGGGCAACCCGAGCAGGCCCCGATCCGCTTCGGCGACGGTGCGTTGACCGTCGAGCCGATGCAGCGTCGCGACCTGCGCGCGGGTGTGCTCGACGTCGAGCGGGCTGCGTATCCGACCGGGTGGTCGCAGCGGGTCTTTCAGAGCGAACTCGATCAGATGCGGACCGGCGCGCGCCACTACGTCGTGGCGCGACCGGGCCGAGGAGACGATCCGTCGCGGCCACGGCCGACCAACCCGCCGATTCTCGGCCACGCCGGTCTGATGTTCGTGCTCGACGAGGCGCACGTGACGACGGTGGCGGTGCGCCCCGATCAGCGACGATCGGGCGCGGCGAGTCGGATGCTGCTCGTCCTCGCGGAGGAGGCGCTGCGTCGTGGGACGGCGTCGTGGACGCTCGAGGTCCGGGCGGGTTCGGTCGGGGCCCAGCAGCTGTACCGACGCTTCGGGTTCGCACCGGCCGGTGTGCGAAAGGGCTACTACGAGGCGCCGGTCGACCGGCCCGGCGCGCCACGCGAGGATGCGATCGTCATGTGGTGCCACGACATCCGCAGTGCCGACTATCGCCGGCGGCTCGACGACCTGTGGGAGCAGTACCGATGACCGGCTCGATGGTGACACCGGCCGCGGGTCAGGCAGACGGCCTCGCGTGGCCGGCCGACGACCGCACACTCGTCCTCGGGATCGAGACGAGCTGCGACGAGACCGCTGCGGCGTTGGTCATGGGCGGCCACGACGTCGTGTCCAACGTCGTGTCGACCCAGATCGACCTGCATGCCGAATTCGGCGGCGTCGTCCCCGAGGTCGCATCGCGGGCCCACCTCGACGTCCTCAACCCGGTGATCGCACGGGCGATCGTCGAGGGCGGGGTGAACGAGTCGCGCATCGACGCGATCGCGTGCACGGTCGGCCCGGGCCTGATCGGCGCACTGCTCGTCGGCGTGTCGGCCGCCAAGTCGCTGGCGCTCGCCTGGGACGTCCCGTTCGTCGGCGTCAACCACATGGAGGCCCACCTGTACGCCGCTTCGTTGGAGGACCCGACGCTCGAGTTCCCACTGGTGGTGCTCCTCGTGTCGGGTGGCCACACGATGCTGGTCGAGATGCGCGGCCACGGCAGGTACCGCCTGCTCGGGCAGACGATCGACGACGCCGCCGGCGAGGCGTTCGACAAGGTCGCGCGGTTCCTGGAGCTCGGCTACCCCGGCGGACCGGCGATCGACCACGCCGCACTGAACGGCGACCCCGATGCAATCCCGTTCCCGCGTGCGATGAAGGACGACGGCCTCGACTTCTCGTTCTCCGGCCTCAAGACCGCCGTCATGAACTACGTCCGCGCGAACCCGGATGTGGGCGATGCCGACATCGCCGCATCGTTCCAGATGGCGGTCGTCGACGTGCTGGTGCACAAAGCGCGCCGGGCTGCCGCCGAGGTCGGTGCGACCGGCATCGTGCTCGGTGGCGGTGTTGCCGCGAACTCGTTGCTGCGTGAGGAACTCCTCGACGCCTGCGGTCGCGACGGCATCCAAGGGTTCTTGCCGAGTCGTGCGATGTGCACCGACAATGCGGCGATGATCGCCGCAGCGGGCTGGCACCGACTGCGCTCGGACGGGCCCACGTCGTTGGCCGTGGGCGCCACACCGAACCTGCGGCTGCCCTGGCTCGACGACTGACCGTCGCCGCCCGCTCGCAACGCGTGGGCGTTTCGCGGCACGGCCGGATCGCCGCGCGAGACTCGATCGGTGCCCGGCCCCGGCTTCCCACCGCCCGACGGTGAACCCGCCGTGTTCCGGCCGCCGACGGAGCGGTCGGACGCCGGCTGGCAGCCGCCGTCGGTACAG
>JBCBDK010000084.1:0-10121 GCA_038529675.1 Actinomycetota bacterium | reverse complement strand
GAGTTCGGCCTGGTCGCCCTCGCCGTGGTGGCGCCGTTGTCGCTGGCGGTGATCGTCAGCGCCCAGATCCGCCACCGGTTCCGCGACCGAATCTCGTGACGCTGCGACACAGCCCTCGATCGGGGGCGGGTCGGTCAGCTCGTGAGGTGGTCGGCCAGCGCGACGAGCGTGGCCGGACCGACGCCGAGGCCGTGCACGAACGCCTCGATCGAACCGTGTTCGTCGGCCAGGCCGACCAGCACCTCACGGATCGCGTGCGGGTGTGCGGCCAGCATGAACGCCGGGGTCTCGCCCATCCGCTGTGCCATCTCGGGGTGGTACTCGGTCACCCAGGCGCGCATGCGGGCCATCGCATCGACGGACAGCGAGTAGTCGCCGACGATCGTCTCGGCGTCAACACCGAGCGCGCCGAGCACGAGCGCCGCGAGGACACCGGTGCGGTCCTTGCCAGCCGCGCAGTGGAAGACCGCCGGCATCGACTCCGGGAGCGCGAGCGTGTGGATCGCGGCGGCGAACCGATCGGCGCCCTGGTCGAGCATGTCACGGTAGGCCCACACGAGGAAGTCGACGGTGCCCCGTTCCGAATCGTCGACCTCAGGGATCTCCCCCTTGGCCCACGTGGCATCGATGATCGGCAGGTGGTGGTACGAGACCGGGTGCCGGTCGACGGGGAAGCTGCCGTGATCGGCCACCTCGGCGGACGAGCGGAGATCGATCACCGTGCGGAGCCCGAGCGCGTCGAACGTCGCGACGTCGAGGTCGGTCGCCCGGTAGAGCCCATCGGCGCGGAACAGCCGACCCCAGCCGATCGTGCGGCCGTCGGCCAGTTCGTACCCGCCGAGGTCGCGGAAGTTGTGAATCGACTCGAACGGGACCACCCGTCGGTCGTCGTCCAACAATGCGCGGATCGCCGGGTCGTCGGTCGCCGATGCGACGGCCGCGTCGGCGGGCTCGGCGGGCGGTTGATTCGTCAGGTCGGCGAGAGCCATGCGTCGACGGTAACGATGGCTCGATGATCTGCGCGTGAACGCCGAGTGACGTCGGCGGAAGATGCGTCACACACGCTGCGGCGTCGGGCCGTCATCGGGCCGTCATCCGGCAGACGTCACTCAGGGCGGAGCGGCTCGATCAACTCCTCGACCGTGTGGGTCGACTCCAACGGATGACGGAGACGCACCGATCCGTCGACCTGATAGCGGTTGCGGCGCCCGACCCGCTCGACCGTTACGATGCCGGCGTCCTCGAGATCGTGCAGGATCTTCACGACTGCACCCGGCGTGATGCCGACGACGTGGGCGATGTCACGCTGGCGCAGATCGGCATCTCGACTGATCGCGATCAGCACGTGGGCGTGATTCGTCAGGAACGTCCACGACGGGACGGGGATCTGAGGATCCACGGGTGTTCTGGATGCAGCGATCTCGGGTGACACCACGCCTTGAACGTAGCAATTCGACGACCACTGTCTTCGCTCGTGTCGGCCACGAGGTCGAGCGAGAGACGCCCAGGCACCGCCGCGCTCGGCGTGGCCCCCGCTGCTCGTGTGCCCGAGGTTGGGGTGTCGACGCGTCAGGACGTCGGAGCGTTCGGATCGTCGTGCAGGTCCCGGGCCAACTCGTCGACGCCGTCCTGGCGGACCGGCATGCGCAGGTGCACCGATCGGGCGATGGCGTGCGTCGCGACGGGCGAGGAGATCAGCTGGAGCACGACGACGAGCAGCAGTGTGAGCGATGCCGACCACGAGTGCAGTCGGAACGTCGCACCGACGCATGCGAGCACGAGCCCGAGCGTCGGCGACTTCGCCGCGGCGTGCATTCGTGAGTACGCATCCGGAAAGCGGTGCACGCCGATCGCGGCGATCAGCGCGAAGCACGCACCGATGATCATCAGGACCTCGCCAACGGTCTCCATCACTGCGACCTCATCCGCCGCGCCGTTCGATGAAGCGAGCGAGAATCGCCGTACCGACGAATCCGGCGAGCGCGACGACCAGCACGGTGGTCTCCACCGCTCCCGATCCCGGGCGGGCCGATGCGATGGTCACGCCGATCACGATCGTCGACACGAAGCCGTCGACCGAGATCACACGGTCGGGCAGCGCCGGGCCGCGGAGGATCCGCGCCACGAACAGCAGGCCGGCCAGCGCAGTGATGACGAGTGCAGCGGTGTTCACGACGACGCCCCCGGTCCTCGACCGCGGGTGTCGTGGACCTCGGCGTCCTCGTCACGCGCCGGGTCGATCGCGATGAGTTCGTCGGTGAGGCGGCCACGCTCGGCGCGCCGACGGGCGCGCCGCAGCGCGCGCTCACCTGTCGGACCGTCGTCGAGGAGCGACAGGTGGCTGACCACGTCGGCCTCGGCACGGAGGTAGTCGTCCGGAGAACCGAACGCCCGCAGTGCGAGCGCCTCGAGCTCGAGGATCTCGTGGCGAACCGCTTCGACGTCCTGCGCGTACATGCCGTGGACGTACAGGGTGACCCGTGCGACCGCGGTGTCCGGGTCACCGTCGTCGAGGTCGTCGACGTCGGGATGGCTGGCGACGTCGACCGTCATCGTGCCCGGTGTGAGCGTGATCGAGTTCGCGACGAGGTTGACGACCGCGTCGGAGCCGCCGCGCATCGGTACCGCGATGATCGCCGTGTGCGTGCCGATGCCCGGCGTGAGGATCTCCCACGCCAGCCGCAGGTTCGACTCGATCAGCTTGCCGAGCACGGTCAGGACGTACCAGGCGGCCCAGTGCGGTCGGAAGTACGTGATCCGCAACGACTGCGCCCCGGTGCGGGCGACGACGGTGACGACGGCGGCGACCGCGAGTCCTCCGAGCACGTTCGCCCACGCGAACGATCCCCAGAGCGCGATCCACAGCAGCGTGAGCCAGGAGATCGTCGCCGGGATGCGCAGCGCGGCGATCATCCGCCACCCCCGAAGCTGGCAGGCGTGCGGTCGCGGAGCACCGCCTGGACGTACACGCGTGGGTCGAGCAGGTCGGCGGCCGCTCGCTCCGCGAGCTCGTAGATCGGCCCCGCCCACACGACGTACGCGATCGACAGGGCGACGGCGATGCCCGTCGCGCCGACCATCAGCCACGGCCCACCGGCGCGCCCGACCGTGGACGCTGACGTCGGCGGTGGGACTGACGCTGACGGCGGCGGTGGGACTTCGGCCTCGCCCCAGAACACGCCCGCCCAGATCTTCGTCATCGAGAACAACGTGAGCAGGCTGACGACGAGCGCGATTGCCACGATCCACCACTCGTCCGCCCCGATGCCGGCATCGACCAGCGCGAACTTGCCCGCGAAGCCCGACGACGGCGGGAGCCCGGCGAGGCTCAACGCGGGCACGGCGAAGAACACGGCGATGACGGGAGCCGAACGCGCCAACCCGCCCACCTGGGAGATCCGGCCCGAACCCACGTGCTCGTCGACCAACCCGGCGACGAGGAACAGATTCGTCTTCACCAAGATCGTCTGGATGATGTAGAAGACGACGGCGGCGATACCGGCGAGCGTGAACAGGCCGAGACCGAAGATCATGTAGCCGATCTGGCCGATGATGTGGAACGACAACGCCCGCTTCAGGTCGTCTTGCGCGAGCGCACCGAGGACGCCGACGAGCATCGTGCAACCGGCCACCACCAAGAGCACGGTTCCCTGTCGGCTACCACCGAAGCCGTCGCCGTCGCCACCGAAGAGGAGGAGCTGGGTGCGGACGATCGCGTACACGCCGACCTTGGTGAGCAACCCGGCGAAGATCGCGGTCACCGGCCCGGGCGCCGTGGGGTAGCTGTCCGGGAGCCAGAAGAACAGCGGGAACAGCGCCGCCTTCACGCCGAACGTGGTGATCAGGAGCAACGAGAACCCGGTCCGCACCTCGCTCGACAACTCGGGCATCCGGGTTGCGAGGTCGGCCATGTTGACGGTGCCTGTCGACGCGTAGAGCAGCGCCAGCGCCGCGATGAACAGCGCCGAGGCGACCAACGAGATGACGACGTACGTCATGCCGGCCCGGATCTGCGGCCCTCGCCCACCCAGCATCATCAGCACGTAGCTGGCGGCGAGCATCATCTCGAATGCGACGAAGAGGTTGAACATGTCCCCGGTGGCGAAGCTCCCGGCGACGCCGGCGGCCAGCACGAGGTAGATCGGATGGAACGCCGCGTGCCGAGACTCCACGCCGGGGTCGCCGTCGTGGCGGACACCGCCCTGACCGATCGCGTAGAGGAGGACGACGAGCATCATCGCCGACGACGTGACGAGCATGATCGCCGACAGTCGGTCGACGACGTAGGTGATGCCGAGCGGCGCCGGCCACCCGCCGGCGTCCATGATGACCACACCGTCCTCGTCGGCCTGGATGAGCAGGAGCACCGACACCACGACGCTGGCGCCGAGCGCACCGATCGACAGGATCCGCTGCGCCATCCGGACCTTGGCGAACGCGACCGACAGCGCCGCCGCGAGCAGCGGGATCACGATCGGCAGCGGGACGAGCGAGCTCACCGGTCCTCCTCCGTGTCGGACGTGCCGGGGTCGTCGCCGGTCATCTCGGCCGGCTCGTCGTCCGGCTGGCCGGGCGCGTCGGCCGACGAGTCGGACGATGCCTCGAGGTCGGCGGCCTCGACGTCGGCGACATCGCTGTCGAGGCGGACCGACGCGCCGACGAGACGATCCTCGAGGTCGTCGGCGACGAGATCGTCGTGGGTGACCTGCCAACTCCGGTAGGCCATGGCGAGCAGGAATGCCATCACCCCGAACGTGATGACGATCGCGGTGAGTGCGAGCGCCTGCGGGAGCGGATCCGCGAAGTCGTCCTTCTCACCGCGTCCGATGAGCGGGGGGAGACCGCCGCGACCACCCGAGGTGATCAGGAGAATGTTCGTGCCGTGACCGATCAGGCCGAGGCCGATGATGATCCGCGTCAGGCGACGTTGCAGCAGCAGCCAGGTGCCGATCCCGAAGAGACACGCTGCGGTGACGGCGAGGAGCACGCTCACGACGACACCGACCCGTTCGCCTCGGAAGCCGCGTGGTCGCCGCCGTCGTCACGGCTGCCGTCGTCGTCGAGGCCGTTCTCGTCGGGGAGCTGGAACCAGGCACCCTCGTGACGCATCGCGGCGAGGTCGAGCGCCCGGTACTCGTCGCCGACCGATCTGGCTGGCGCCTGCGGCGGTTCGACCTGGCCGAGTTCGTCGTCGACGTCGTCACCGAACGCCGCGAAGATCATCAACGACAGGCCGATCACGATCAGGTAGACGCCGATGTCGAACGGCAGCGCTGACGTCGCCTTGACCTCACCGAGCAACGGCGGGTCGGCCGTGAACGTCGCATGCTCGAGCACCGATTCGCCGAGCAGCAACGGGAACACCGCAGTGCCGACCGAGACGGCGAGGCCGAGACCGAGGATCACCGACGGCGGCAGCCGGAATCCGGAGCGGACCACGCTCGCCCCGCCGGCGACATACCGCAGCGCGACACCGGCGGCGGCGGTCAACCCGCCGACGAAGCCGCCTCCGGGTTGGTTGTGCCCCGAGAACAGGAAGTAGATCGACAGCACGATGATCGACGGGTAGAGCACCCGCATCGAGACGTCGAGGATCAGCAGCCGCCTCACCAGTCCACCTCGCTCACACTCGGCGTCGCCGCGCCGGCCCGCGCACCGCGCGGCGCCGACGCATCGGGTCCCTGCTCGCCGTTGCGACGCCCCGCCCTCGCAACGGCGACGGCACCGATCGCCGCGACGACGAGGACGGTGATCTCGCCCATCGTGTCCACGCCGCGGAAGTCGACGAGGATGACGTTGACCACGTTCTTGCCGTCGCCGTCGGGCTTCGAGCGCTCGACCATCTCCGCCGAGATCGGCGGTGCGTCCACGTCGGCACGAGCGTCGGACGCGACGATCGCGAACACGAACACGGCGCACCCGACGAGCACGGCCACAGCGAGTCGAAGCGGTCGGACCACCGCGGGTGCGAGATCGACGAATCGGCTCGGCAGGAAACGCAACACGAGCACGAACAGCACGGTGCCGAGGGTCTCGATCGCAAACTGCGTCAGGGCGAGGTCGGGCGCACCCTGCACCTCGTACAGCCCGGCCATCGCGAATCCCACCGTGCCGAGCATCAGCACCGCGGCCATCCGGCGCTTGATCAACGCGGCACCGAGCGCGCAACCGAGGATGATCGCCACGAGCGGGACGTGCAGCGGATTCTCGACCCACTCCGGGAGCGTGTCGAGTGCCCCCAGCATCGGGAGCACCGGGACGGTGACGGCGACGGCCAGGATGACCCCGACGTACATGGGCAGCGACCCGGTCTGGAAGGTCCGCGTGGTCGCGCTGGCGGCCCGGTCGATCGTCTTGATCGTCGCCGCGAACGCTCCATGGGTCGACGGCAGCGACCGCAGCGGCGCGGCCGCCACCCGTTGGGCGCGTGCGACCAGACCGCGTCCGATCGTGAGCAACGAACCGACCACGATGATGACGGCGGACAGCAGCAGGGCGGTGTTGAAGCCGGCGAAGAGTTTCACCTTCGACGGCGTGGCGCCGGGGTCGAGGGCGATGGTCGCGGCGCCGCTCAACGCGGTCACGAGCGACGGGACGACCCCGACGACGACGGTGATGACCGTCAAGACCATCGCCGGCCCCGAGAAGACGAGCGGCGCCGCGTGGGCCTCGGTCGAAACCACGTCGTGCTCGTCGGTCCCGAACCGCCCCCAGACGCCGAGCACGTAGCGGGCCGAGTAGGCGAACGTGAGGATCGAACCGAGCACGATCACGGCGAGCACGACGCCGGCGCCGGTGAACTCCCCGTACTCGAGATACGTGTCGATGCCCTTCTCCTTGGCGACGAACCCGAGGAGCGGTGGGAGACCCGCCATCGACGCCGCACCGATCAGTGCCATCGCCTTCACCGGCAGCCACGCACGGCCGAAGCCGTGGAGCCGTCGGATGTCGCGCGTGCCCACCTCGTGGTCGATGATGCCGACCAACATGAACAGCGTCGCCTTGAACGCTGCGTGGGCGAGCAACACCACCACACCGGCTTGTGCGATCTTGTACTCCCCGGTGCCGAGCAGCAGCATCATGAAGCCGAGCTGGCTGACCGTGCCGTAGGCGAGCAGCAGCTTGAGGTCGTGCTGCCGCAACGCCCGGAGCCCGCCGACGAGCATCGTGATCGAGCCGACGACGAGCACGAGCATGCGCCACTGGCCGAGCCCGGCGACGATCGGGCTGAGTCGTGCGACGAGGTACACACCGGCCTTCACCATCGTCGCCGAGTGGAGGTAGGCGCTGACCGGTGTCGGCGCGACCATCGCGCCGGGAAGCCAGGAACCGAACGGCCACTGCGCGGACTTCGTGAACGCACCGAGCAGCACGAGCACGAGCCCGGCGGCGGTCGCCCCGCCCGACGGCGGCTGGGCGATCATCTCGGACAAGCGGTAGGTGCCGGCGCTCTGGCCCAGCGTGACCAGGCCCGCGAGCAGCGCGAGCCCGCCCGCACCGGTGATGAAGATCGCCTGGAGCGCGGCGGCACGCGCACGCGGGTTCCGATCGTCGTTGCCGATGAGGAGATAGCTCGTGATCGACGTCAGCTCCCAGGCGACGAACAGCGCGATCAGATGGTCGGCCCACACGACGCCGAGCATCGCTCCGGCGAACATCGTCATCAGCCCCGCCAGCCGAGCGGTGCCCGGTTTCGGGTGGCTGAAGTAGCCGACCGCGTAGACACACACGAGCAACCCGATGCCCGACACGAGCAGCGTCATGACCAGCGCGAAGGCGTCGAAGCGGAGGTCGAGTTCGAGACGGAGTTGAGTGATCCATCCGATCGATGAGGTGACCGGACGGCCCGGGTCGTCCGGCTCGCCGCCCCCCACGACGCGGCTCCATCGTGCGAACGCCCACGCGAGCGTCGCAGCCGGCGCAACCGCCGCGACGGCGAATGCTCGGCGACCCAGACGGTCACCGATCCCCATGATCGCGATGCCGATCAGCAGGTGGGCGAGGAGCAGCAGGAACATGAAGCGCCCCAAGACTAGAGATGCCGCCCTGTCGCGACCGCGTTCGCCTGCCGCGGCCGCAGCGGTCCACGCGTTTTGACTTGTTACCCGCGGGTAACTACGCTCGTCTCATGAGACTTCGAGAGGACACCGACAGCAGCCAGACTGCGGGCAACGTCACACCGATCGACGCCGCGATGATCGAGACGGTCGGCGTACTCGGCTCGGGGATCATGGGATCGGGGCTCGCAGAGGTGTTCGCCCGCTCGGGTCGACACGTCGTCGTTCGCTCGAGGACGCGAGACGGAGCCGAAGCGGTCGTTGCGAAGGCCGATCGCAACCTCGCTCGCCAGGTCGAGAAGGGCAAGCTCTCCGACGACGAGCGCCAGCAGATCGTGTCGCTCATCACGCCGACCGACTCACTCAGCGACCTCGCCGAGTGCGATCTCGTGATCGAGTCGGTCGTCGAGGATCTGGCGATCAAGAAGGAGCTCTTCCAGGAGCTCGACGAGATCGTGAAACCGGGTGCGATCCTGGCGACCAACACCTCCACGCTGCCGGTCGTCGAGTTGGCGATGGTCACCACTCGTCCCGAACTCGTCGTCGGCATCCACTTCTTCAACCCGGCACCGATGATGAAGCTGGTCGAGGTCATCCACCCGATCACCGCCGCCGACGACACGGTCAAGACGGCGCTCCTGTTCGCCGAGTCGCTCGGCAAGGAAGCCGTCGAGGTGGCCGACCGCGCTGGCTTCATCGTCAACGCGCTGCTGTTCCCGTACCTCAACAATGCGGTGAAGATGTGGGAGCACGGCACCGCGTCGATCGACGCGATCGACGCTGCCATGCAAGGCGGCTGCAACTTCCCGATGGGACCGTTCGCTCTGCTGGACCTCGTCGGCCTCGACACCGCGGTCGCCATCCTCGACGCGCTGTACGAAGAGTTCCGCGACCCCAACTACGCGCCGGCGACCAGCCTTCGACGCATGGTCACCGCCGGCCACCTCGGCCGCAAGACCGGTCGTGGGTTCCGCTGGTACTGAGCCCCGGTCGCGGAACCAGCACCGCCGCTGCGCTCCATTGTCACGGTTCCGCGGCAGAAGTTGTCACAGCGAGTGACCGCAGTGCGTGACGCGATCTCGACGCGCAGTGCTGGAACGCTGCCCTCACACCGATTGAACGAAAAACCAATGCGAACGAGTTGACAGCTCGCGGCGCATCGCAGACACGATATGAGACATGGCCCGCCAGCGAACCGCCGTGATGCCGCCGGCGACGCGGTTCGTGATGCCCACGCCGGACACGTGCGAGCCGGGAAGCGACCTCGTCGCGATCGGAGCCGACCTGGAGCCGGGCACCCTGCTGACCGCCTACCGGAACGGGCTGTTCCCGATGCCGGTGGATCCGCGCCGTCGTCGCAGCAAGCTCGCCTGGTACTCCCCCGACCCGCGTGGCGTCCTCCCACTCGACGAACTCCGGGTCAGCCGGTCGCTGCGGCGCAGCGTTCGACGCTTCCGATACGAGATCGACGGGGACTTCGACGGCGTGATCCGCGCCTGCGCCGATCCGTCGAGGAACGGGCGGTGGATCACCGCGGAGTTCATCGACGCGTACACCGCCCTCCACGAACTCGGATGGGCACACTCGGTCGAAGTGCACGACGAGGCGACGGGCGAGCTCGTCGGCGGGCTCTACGGGGTCCGCATCAACGGGTTGTTCGCTGGCGAGTCGATGTTTCACACCGCGACCGACGCCTCCAAGGTCGCGCTGGTCCATCTCGTCGACTGGCTCGCTCAGACCGGCGCCTCGCTGCTCGACGTGCAGTGGTCGACGCCGCACCTCGCCTCGCTGGGCGTCGTCGAGATCTGCCGCGAGCAGTACCTCGAGCGGCTGGCCGAAGCGCTCGGCTGACGCCGCGACTCCACGACGGCCGATCGCGCACCGCCCCGCCAGCGGAACGGACGAACGCGTGAACTCGTCCCCGTACGCGTCGGAGCGGGGGGGGGTGTTGGCCGGGCCCGCCGGCGCCCGGCGCCCGGGGGGTGCGCCCACCGCCCCGCCCCCGGGCCCCCCAACGGGAAACAAGCCCCCGCCGGGACCCAGCGGGGGTGGGGACCGTGTGGC
>JBCBDK010000083.1:0-10166 GCA_038529675.1 Actinomycetota bacterium | reverse complement strand
GAGGGTCTGGAGTGGCTCGATCGCAACGGCGTGATGAGCTTCGAGGAGATCGAACGCCTCGCCCGCCTGTTCGTCGAGCGTTTCGGCGTTCGCGGGATCCGACTCACGGGTGGTGAGCCGACCGTCCGGGCGCAGCTTCCGGTCCTCGTCGGCAAGCTCGCAGCACTCGGCAACCGCCACGGCCCGGTCGACCTCGCCATGACCACGAACGGCGCAACGCTCCGGCGACAGGCGCGGGTGCTTCGCGACGCCGGCCTGCGTCGGGTGAACGTCAGCCTCGACTCGCTCGACCGCGCCAAGTTCGAGCGGATGACCCGGCGCGACGAACTGGACAGCGTGCTCGACGGGATCGAGGCGGCCAAGGAGGCCGGCTTCAGCCCGGTCAAGGTCAACGCGGTGGTGGAACGTGGCGTCAACGACGACGAGATCGTCTCGCTCGCCGCCTTCGGGCGCAAGCGGAACGTCGAGGTCCGTTTCATCGAGTTCATGCCGCTCGACGCCGACGGTCAGTGGGCGAACGACCAGGTCGTCGGCCAGGACGAGATCGTCGAGACGGTCCATGCGGTGTTCCCGCTCGAGCAGATGCCCGCCCGCGGGGCGGCACCGGCCGATCGGTTCCGGTACCTCGACCGCGACGCCGGCCAACCCGGCGGCAAGATCGGCGTCATCCCGACCGTGACGAAGCCGTTCTGCGGGGACTGTGACCGGGTGCGGCTCACCGCGGACGGGCGATTCCGGACCTGTCTGTTCGCCACCGACGATTTCGATCTGCTCTCGGCGATGCGTCGTGGCGAGACCGACGACGAGGTGGCGGCGCGCATCGAGCGGGCGGTTGGCACCAAGTGGGCTGGGCACCGCGTCAACCAGGTGAACTTCGTCCGACCGTCGAAGTCGATGAGCCAGATCGGCGGCTGAGTCCCGCCCGAGTTGGGTTCTTGCTCGGGGATGGAATCCAACGTGGGCAGTGTGGAGTTGGATTCCTGCTCGGGGACGAAGTCCAACTTGAGTTGGGTTCTTGCTCGGGGATGGAATCCAACGTGGGTGGGCCGAGGTGGACATCGTTGCCTCGATCTTGACGCGACCTGGCCGGCGTCGCGACCGATGATGTCCGCATGCGGAGTCGTTCGGCCACCGGCGCTGCGATCGCAGCGATCCTCGTCGCCGCCGGCGCGCTCACCGCAGTGGTCGCAGCATCGGGTCGGGCGGTCGACGGCCCAGCTTCGGCATCGCAGCCCGCTGAACGTCTCACACCTGTCGCCGCAGGGCCGACGATCGCCGGCTGCCCGGTGTTCCCCGCCGACAACGCGTGGAACACCCCGGTCGACGCGGCGCCGCTCCACCCGTCGAGCGACCGGATCATCGCCAGGATCCTGCGCGACGGCGGCGACTTCCTGCATCCCGACTTCGGCGAGAACCCGGACTACGGCATCCCGTACGTCGTGGTCGGCGAGGACGAACCGCTGGTCCCGGTCGCCTACGACGCCTACGGGAACGAGAGTGACCCGGGGCCGTTCCCGATCCCGCTCGACGCACCGATCGAAGGGGCGCCAGGCGCGACGAGCGGCGACCGCCACGTCATCGCGCTGCGATCGGGCACGTGTGAGTTGTTCGAGTTGTACGTCGGCCGACCGGGAGCGACCGGTTGGACGGCGGCGTCCGGCGCCCGATTCGGTCTGCGGTCGAATGCGCTGCGGCCGCTCGGGTGGACGTCCGCCGACGCTGCCGGACTGCCGATCCTCCCTGGGCTCGTGCGGTACGACGAGGTCGACGCCGGGCGGATCGACCATGCGATCCGCGTCACGTTCCGGCGGACACGGCGCGGCTACGTCCTGCCCGCCACCCACTTCGCGTCGTCGCGGACCGACACCGATCTCCCCCCGATGGGGCTCCGGCTGCGGCTGCGCGCCGACACCGATCTCTCCCGCGTGACCGGACAGGCGCGGGTGATCGCCGAGGCGATGCAGCGCTACGGCCTCATCGTCGCGGACAACGGGTCCAACTGGTTCTTCCAGGGAGCCCCCAGCCCGGGCTGGGACGACGACGATCTCAACCAGTTGAAGTCGATCCCGGGCGCCGCGTTCGAGGTCGTCGACACCGGCCCGACGATCACCGACTGATCGGGCTCACCAGCCCGAGCGCGGAGCGGACGCAGCGGGTCACGAGGATTACGCTCCCCGCGATGTCCACCGCCGATCCTGAGTTCACCCACCTCGACCCACTCGGTCACGCTCGCATGGTCGACGTCACGCCGAAGGAGCCGACCCATCGTCGGGCCGTGGCACGATGCAAGGTGATGATGCGATCGGAGACCGCGTCGGCGATCGTCAATCGTGAGGTGAAGAAGGGCGACGTCCTGTCGGTTGCCCGGGTCGCCGGCATCCAGGCGGCGAAGCGGACCAGCGACATGATCCCGCTCTGTCACCCGCTGCTCATCGGGAGCGTGTCGATCAACTTCGAGGTCGGCGACGACTTCGTCGCGGTCGAGGCGCACGTCGACACCGTCGATCGGACCGGCGTCGAGATGGAGGCACTGCATGCGTGTAGCACCGCTGCGCTGACGGTGTACGACATGTGCAAGTCCTCCGACCGCGCGATGGTGATCGGCGAGCTCACCCTGTGGGAGAAGACCGGTGGCCGGTCCGGTACCTACCGCCGACCAGCCGATGGCGACGAGTCGACCGTGCGCTGAGGTTTCGGCGTCCGGCGCGCGGGTGTGACGATCGCCCGGACTCGTCGCCAGCAGTTCGTGCCCGCTTCGTCCGATGCATGTCGGGTGGCTAACGTGTCACGAACGCGTGACGCCCGTCATGAGGGTCGTTGCCCGGTCCGTCACAATCGTCGTAGAATCGTCATACCACGGCGGTGAGGCGCCCGATCGCTCCCGCCGCCATCACCCCTCGCAGATCTCGCAGACTCCAAGACACAGATGACTCAACTCGTGATCCTCGTCGTCGCGGCCGCATGGCTCGCGGTGCTCATTCCCCCGATGCTCCGGTCCCGCGTCGAGAACCGGCCCAACTCGTCGGTGACCGACTTCCGCCGTCAGCTCGACAAGCTCCAGCACACCGCTGCGCCGCGTCCGGCGATGCGGACGATGGGTCGTCCCCTCGCGCCAGCGGGTGCCGGCCGCCCGGTCCGCACCCCCCGCCCCGAGCGGCCGGTGCTCCGTTCCGGTGTCACCGCACCGCAGCCGGCCGACGTCGATCGGTTCGAGGCCGACGAGGTGCGTCCCATCGAACGGCGCGAACCCGTCCGCACGGGCGGGGGCCGCTATCGCAGCCACGGAGACCCGACGGGCGGGCAGCGCCGCCCGGTTGCCGAGGCGCCTGCACTCGCGCCCACCCCGATGATTCGGTCCGCCGCCGACGCACGCCGCGAGCGTCGCGAACACACTGCACCCGGTGGCCTCGACCGCCCGGTCGATCTGACCCGCCGTCGTCGTGCCAACGTGCTGTTCTTGCTCGTCGGCGTCACGGCGTGCACGCTGTTCCTCGCTGCGACGACGGCGTCGACGGTGATGTTCTACGCGTTCGCGCTGTCGTTCCTCGGGCTGATCGGATACGTGTACCTGCTCGCACAGACCAATCAGCGGGCGTCGCTGGGCGGCTTCGACGCCTGGCCCGAGCGTTACTGAGCCGGTTCGCGGCAGCGGTCGCTCCTCGCCCGAACGCCGCTACAATCCCGACCCTCACTCGGGGCTATAGCTCAGTTGGTAGAGCGCATCGTTCGCAATGATGAGGTCCGGGGTTCAATTCCCCGTAGCTCCACGAGTACGCCGGCCTTCGGGCCGGCGTTCTGCGTTGTCGGCCGCCCGAGAGCGTCGCGGTCAACTCCGCTGGGAACCGACGACCGTGGGCTCAGGCGACCGGGACGGCGTAGACGACGATGTTCTGGCGATAGCGACGGATCTCGGGGTTGAAGTCGCCGCCGCAGGTGATGAGGACCAGCGTCTCGGGCCCGGTGTTGCGCCAGATGCGATCGCGAGGGAGTTCCTGCTTGTCGTACATCGTGCGTTCGACGACGAGGTACTCGCGCTCGGTGCCGTCGGTCAGTTCGACGGAGATGCGGTCGCCGGGTTCCATCGTGCCGAGCCGGAAGAACGGACCGGTGGTGTCGTTCCACGAGACGTGAGCGGCGAGCACGGTCGCCCCCGGTCGGCCGGAGGTGGCGCCGTAGCGGTACCAGCCGATCTCGGTCTCGTCGGGAACCTCGAGTTGGCCGTCGTCCTCGAGGCCCACCGGTCGGACGGGGTAGTCGCTCAGGTCGATCCGGTCGGTGAGGATCGCTCGCGGTTGCGGGCGGGGTTCGATCTCGTCGGGGACGGCCGAGTAGCGAGGTCCGAGCAGATCGGCGAGGGGAGACAGGCCTTCCGCCACGTCGTCCGTGCTCGCCACGTCGTCGGTGGTGTCGCTCGGTGGCGAGGAGGACGCAGCGATCGTGGTCGGGGGGAGGGTCTCGATCGACACCGGTGCGACGGTGTCGGGCAGCGAGTCGGCGATCGCGTCGTCGACGTCGAGCACCACGACCTCGCCGCGGTCGGCCTGCGCCGTCCAGGCCACGGCACCCAGTCCGATCGCGCCGGTGGTGGCGACGACGACCGTTGCCGACAGCAGGTTGCGACGCCGCCGACGGCCGGGATCATCGCCGACGGCGTCGGGCGACGTGAACGGGGACGGGGATCGTGAGGTGGTGCGACGCATGACGCTCGGGTGCGCTCGGCCGACGACGGGGCGCAGTGGATGCGACCCGGTCGTCGACCGTGCGGGTTCGATCAGGCCTCCTGGCGCTGGCGACGCAGGCCAGCAGCGGCGCCACCGGCGAGCAGCGTCAGGCCGGCAGCACCGGCGAGGAGGAGCGAGACGTTGACCGAGGAACCGATCTGGTCGCCGGTGTTCACCTCGGTCGGTGCGGGCGTGCCGTCGCTGTCCTCGGCGTCGGCAGCACCTGCCTCGACGCCGACCTCACGCTCCTGGGTGTAGAAGGTGAAGGTCTCGTCCTCGAGCGAGCCGACGGCGTACACGATCAGGTTCGTGCCGGCACCGAGGTTCACAGTCGGGACGTCAGCGATCGGGTCGCCGCCTGCCGGCGCGATCTGTGCCCCGGCGATCTCACCGGCGGGGAGTGCGAGATCGGCGCTGGCGCCGTTCTCGGCACCTTCGATCGGGCGGGCGTCGCCGACCACGAGGTCGACGGCAGGCGCTGCAGCCGCGTGGCGGACGGTGAGGCGACCTTCGCCGTCCGCGGTCGGCGAGGCGTCGTTCTCGAACGGTGTGATCGTCGGTGTGCCCTCGGCGTCGAGGTGGGCCACGACGGTCCACGCGCCCGACTCCGGGACGGCGAACTCGGCGACCGGGCCGATGGCGACGTCCTCGGTGCCGGCAACGCGGACCTCGAGGTTCTCGAGTGTCTGGCCGGCGAACGGCGTCAGGTCCTGCATGTCGCCCGGCGCGAAGCCGGGGATCACCACGGCGCCGTCGACGGCGAGGTCGACCTCGACGCCTGGAATGCCGTGGAGCAGCATGATCTCGGTCTCGCTCTGCGCCTCGGCGGTCGGGACCGCCATCGTCGTGGCGGCGACGGCGGCAGCGCCGACGAGTACCCGCTTCATCGTGGTGTTCATCAGGAGTGTCCTTTCGCGACTGATCGGAGAACGCCCCCGACCTACCGTCTCTACGGACCCTGTGGAGATCCGGATGAACGAACCGTGCGTTCAGGAATCGCTGTGCGTGTGTCGCAGGTGCTCGTTGAGCGCGCCGGCACCCCGTCGGCGGAGCGCGGCGTTCACACCCTGACGCTCGAGGATCTGGCGCTGTGTCGGCAGCGCCTGTTCGATGGGGTGCTCGGCAAAGAACGCGGCGACGTCAGCGACCATCTCGTCGGTGTCGAGGAACTTCACCGTGTCGATCATCCGGACGATCGAGCTGCTCGGGAACCGTTCGTTCGCCTCCGCCCACTGCGAGCGGATGAACGCCCAGACCTGCTCACCATGATGTGGATGGCCCATCGCCATGCGGAGCACGAACGGTGCGTTCTGCGTCTTCACCGCGTCGGACATCGCGTACGCACACGTACGAGCGATCAGCTCCGGGTCGTCGAACTCGGCCAGTGCGTACAGGTGGCGGAGCTGCTCCTGCGGGGTGGCCCCGCGCTCGAAGCCGAGTCGCATCCGTTCGTGATCGTCGGCGTCGCCGGTGGCGGCCACGACCGAGGTCGCCGCCGCGGTGAGCTCGGGGTCGACGGCGCTCGCGTCCTCCGACGCCGCAGCGAAGAGCTCACGGCACCGTGCGATCGTCGCCTCGTCGCGGCCGAGCCCGCCGAGCAACGAGGTGAGCAGCCCGCGCAGCTTCGCGGTGAGGTCGGATTCCGAGTCCACAGGTTCGCCGAGCGACTCGAGCGCAGGACCCGCCAGTGCACGAACGCGATCGCGGAACGCGCCGAGCGCGTCCTCGTCCACCAGCCGGCCGATGCTGCGCAGGGCGGTCGCCATCATCTGCCAGACCGCGAGGTCGCGCTCGTCGGCGAACCCCTCGACGAACCGGAGCATCGACACGACATCGAGCCGGCCGGCGGCGGTGGCTGCCCATGCGTCGTCGACGAGGCCGTACCGTTCGAGCGTCGAGAGGTCACCGAGGGAGCCGCCGACCAGTCGACCTCGCAGCTCGTCGTCGTAGCTGACCCGGAAGAAGCCGTGTCCGCCGGCGTTGACCACCACGGTCGCATCGGCGTCGACCATCGGTACGGCGACCGGACCGGGCGTGTCGAGCAGCACGGTGGTCGGTACGCCGCCGATCGACAGCGTGACCGGCACCGCCCACACGGCATCGATGCCGTCGGCGCCTGGATCGTCGCCGGCGTCGAAGGCGAAGCGCTGCTGGCGGAGCTCGACGACCGGGCCGTCGTCCGACGTGCCGAGCGACGCCGACACCAGCGGGTAGCCGGGCTGCCAGATCCAGGAGTCCATGATCCGGCGGACCGGTTCGCCCGACGTCGCCTCGATCGCGTCCCACAGGTCGGCGGTCTCGGTGTTCGCGTAGGAGTGCGTCGTCAGGTAGTGGCTGACGCCCTCGCGGAACCGTTCGGCACCGAGGTACTGTTCGAGCATCCGGAGCAGCGCGCCACCCTTCTGGTAGGTGAGCACGTCGAACATTGCTTCGGCCTCTTCGGGGCTCCGCACCTCGAACTCGACCGACCGGGTGCTGGACAGTGAGTCGGTGTCGAACGCGACGGTCCGCTCGAGCCCGAAGTGCGTCCACCGCTCCCAGTCGGGTCGGTAGGCGTCGCATGCGGCGATCTCCATGAACGTGGCGAAGGCCTCGTTCAGCCAGATCCCGTTCCACCACCGCATCGTCACGAGGTCGCCGAACCACATGTGGGCGAGCTCGTGTGCGACGACGTCGGCGACGAGTTGCTGCTCGTACTGCGTGCTGGTCGCCGGGTCGACGAGCAGCAGCGACTCGCGGAACGTGATGCATCCCAGGTTCTCCATCGCGCCGGCGGCGAAGTCGGGCAGTCCGATCAGGTCGACCTTGTCGCTCGGGTAGGGGATGCCGTAGTACTCCTGGAACCAGCGCAGACAGAAGGCGCCGACGTCGAGTCCGAAGTCGGTCAGGTGGCCCTTGCCGGGGACGTGAACGACGCGCAGTGGGATGCCGTCGACGTCGACCGGGTCGGTCACCTCGAGTCTGCCGACCACGAACGCCACGAGGTAGGTGCTCATCACCATCGTGTCGTCGAAACGGATCACGGTTCTCCCCGGTTCCTCGATCGAGCGTTCGACCTCGGCGCCGTTCGACACGGCGGTGAGGCCGTCCTCGACGTCGAGCGTGATGGCGAACACGGCCTTGAACTCGGGTTCGTCCCAGCAGGGAAACGCACGCCGGCAGTCGGTCGCCTGCATCTGCGTCGTGGCGATCGTCTGCTCGACGCCGTCGTCGTCGGTGTAGGTCGACCGGTAGAAGCCGCGCAGCTTGTCGTTGAGGACGCCCTCGAACTCGATCGTGAGCTGTGCCGAGCCAGCCGGCACGGGCTCGTCGAGCCGGATGATCAGCCGCTCGGAGGGCTCGTCGAGTTCGAACGGCGCGTCGTTCCCATCGAGCCGAACCGTCCGAACCTGGAGCTCTGCTGCGTTGAGCACGACGGTGTCCGTCGCCTCCGAGAGGGTGATGTCGATCGCCACGCTGCCGTCGAACGATGCGGCGGTGAGATCGGGCCGGAGCCTGACGTCGTACCGCTGGGGGACGACGTGGTGGGGGAGCCGGTACGCGTCGAGCTGAGTCGCCGGAGATGCCATGCCTCGACGGTAGCGACGCCCGTCGGGCTTCGTTCGACGCTCGTCGGGGGCAGATAGCGTGACGCACCGTGTCTTCCTCGATGCCGTTCGGCGGCGCACCGGATCGAACCGCACGCTTCGACGTCGTGGGGATCGGCAACGCGCTGGTCGATGTGATCGCCCACGCGAACGAGGAGTTCCTCGTCCAGTACGAGTTGGCCAAAGGGGCGATGACCCTCATCGAGACCGAGCGGGCGGTCGAGCTCTACGCAGCGCTGTCCGGAGCGGTCGAGATGAGTGGCGGGTCGGCGGCGAACACGATGACCGGTGTGGCGAGCTTCGGCGGCCGCGCTGCGTACATCGGCAAGGTCGACGACGACGACCTCGGTGAGGTGTTCGGCCACGACATGCGCGCCGTCGGCGTCACCTTCGCAGGTGGCGGCGTGGACCACGGCACCCCGACCGGACGCTGCGTCATCGTCGTCACGCCCGATGCCGAGCGGACGATGAACACCTACCTCGGCGTGTCGAGCGAACTCCACGTCGACGACCTCGACGACCAGGTGATCGCCGACGGATCGATCCTCTACATGGAGGGGTACCTCTTCGATCGCACCGACGCCAAGGCGGCGTTCCGTCATGCGGCGACCGTCGCCCACGACCACGGTCGACGTGTGTCGCTGACGCTGTCGGACTCGTTCTGCGTCGATCGCCACCGTGACGACTTCCGTGCGTTGGTCAGCGATCGTGTCGACCTGCTGTTCGGGAACGAGGACGAGCTGGTCTCGCTCTACGAGACCGACACCTTCGACCAGGCCGTGTCCGAGCTTCGCGCGGAGTGCGAGTTCGCGGCGATCACCCGAGGGGCCGAGGGGTGCCTGATCATCACCCCGGCCGAGGAGATCAAGGTGCCGGCGGTGCCGGTCGACCGCGTCGTGGACACGACCGGCGCCGGCGACCTGTTCGCCGCTGGGTTCCTCCACGGCCTGACCAGCGGCCGTGAGCTTGAGGAGTGTGGGCGGCTCGGCTCGATCGCCGCCGCCGAGGTCATCAGCCACGTCGGCCCCCGGCCGCTCGTCGAGCTCAAGAGCCTGATCTAGCCTCGCCCCACATGGGTGAACCCTCCGTGGACATCATCGCCGTGGCGTCGGCGTGGCGCGACGCCGAACCCGACGACGACATCCGTGCCGAACTCGATGAACTGATCGGTGCGGCCGGCGACGGCGACACCTCCGAACTCGAGGCTCGGTTCGCCGGCAGCCTGCAGTTCGGCACGGCCGGACTCCGCGCGGCTGTCGCCGCTGGCTCCGCACGCATGAACCGACTGGTCGTTCGTCAGGCAGCTGCCGGCCTCGGCCGTTGGTTGCTCGACGAGGAGTCGGCCGGTCGACTGCCCGACGCCGCCCAGCGCGGTGTCGTCATCGCCCACGACGCTCGCCGCAAGAGCGACCTCTTCGCGCTCGACACGGCGCGCGTGCTCGCTTCGATGGGGATCCGATCGATGCTGCATCCCGGGGTGCAGCCGACCCCGGTGCTCGCGTGGTCGATCACCGGGCTGCACGCCGCCGCCGGTGTCGTCGTCACCGCGTCACACAATCCGCCGGCCGACAACGGCTACAAGGTGTACCTCGAGACCGGCTCGCAGATCGTGTCGCCGATCGACACACAGATCGCCGAACGGATCGCCGGGTTCGACCCGCTTGCGATCGAGCTCGCACCGGAGGACGATCACCTCATCCGGCGGCTCGACTTCTCGTGGTCCGAGGCGTACATCGCCTCCGTGCCGGAAGTGCGCCTCCGACCCGACGTGCCCGGAGTACCCGTCGCCTACAGCGCGATGCACGGCGTCGGTGCTGCGACGATCGAGGCAGCCTTCATCGCCGCCGGGTTCGACCCA
>JBCBDK010000082.1:4572-10180 GCA_038529675.1 Actinomycetota bacterium | reverse complement strand
CAACGAGCCGGCCGACCGCCTCGTCGAGGTCGGCCTGGTGGAAGCAGTCGGGGTGCTCGTTCGGCTCGGTGTCGGCCATCCCCGAGTCGCGGTAGCCGAGCATGACCACCTCGTCGAAGCCGATCACCTCGGCGGACGCCGCGAGTTCGGCGGCGCGCATCGACTGCACCAGCGCCTTCTCGTCCTCCGGGCTGAGGCCGTGGAACGGTTGGCCCTCGGCGCGCAGCGACGGGTTGTGCAGGTCGCCCTCCTCACCGCCGGTACAGCACACGAGCGTCGTCCGGACGCCGGCCGTGCCATACATCGCGAGCGTGGGTGCGCCCTTCGACGCCTCGTCGTCGGGATGAGCGTGCACGGTCAGCAACGACAGCGGTTCGCCGCCGTCGGACCGGGGGGTGGATGCCGTCTCTGACACGACGACGAGGCTAACGACCCGACCTGACACCGAGGCAGCGGCGACCGACCGGCGCACCGGTCGGGGAGCCGATGCGCCGATCGCCCGGCGAACCGGCATGGCCCGGGTCGGGGCGTACGCTCCTGGCTGTGCGGAACCGGTCGGTGCCCCTTCTCGCTGCTGGGTTCCTCGCCGTCGCGGTGCTGCTCGCCGCATGCGACGTCGGCGACGGGACCACACTGCGCGACCCGAGCCCCGACGCGCCGCCGGCAACCGACGTGGCTCCCGGCACGGACGAGACCTCGTCGACCGACGGCGTCGCGTTCGACACCCTGGCGTCGGTCCCGGTGGACGCCGGTCCGACCACGACCGATCCGACCGCGCGGACACTCCCGGCGCCCGCCGCCGGAGCGTTCTCCCTGACCGCGCCGTGGGCCACCGGGGGCGTCATCGATCAGAGATACGGCTGTGACGGCTCCAACGCGGCGCCACCGCTCGCGTGGAACGGAGTGCCCGACGGCACGGTCGAACTCGCGATCGCGCTCGTCAACGAGTCCGATCTCTCGCGGGGTCGTCCGTTCGCGCACTGGGTGATGACCGGCATCGACCCGTCCCTCCCCGGCCTCGCCGAGAACGATCGGCCCGTCGGCACCAGCGTGGGCCTCAACTTCTTCGGGAACGTGGGGTACGACGGCCCCTGCCCGACACCCGGCGACACGCACGTACTCCGTCTCACGCTGTACGCGCTCAACCAGCAGTTGGAAGTTGCCGATGAACTTCCTGCAGCAGAGATGCTCGACGCCATCGATGCGGTGGCGTTCGACGAGCGTTCGGTGACCGGCAGCAGCACGCGCTGACGGGTCGATCGTCGGGTCGGACGCGGGCGTGCCGAGCACGAGCCTCGTGCTCGACGAACCAGCAGGACACACGATGGATCACCACGACGACGCACCGGCATCGCAACCCGGCCTGCCCGCGCCCTCGCTCGACGATCTCGTCGAGATCCAGCCCGTTCTCGAACCGATCGGACTCACCCCACCAGCCCCGCTGCCACCGCCACCGGTCGGCCAGAGCTGGCTCGAACTTGCGTCCGTCCTCGACGTCGACTGCACCGCCGTGGCGACGCTGGACCACGACGGTCGTCTGCACACCGCCAACCGGACCTTCCTCGACCTCATCGCGACCGACCAACTCGAGCGGGTCGAGGACGTCGAGCCGGGCACGCCGGCAGCGCTGGCCGCCCGCGCGTTTCTCGACCACGTTCCGAACGAGATCCTTCGAGATCCGAGCGGGGGCGTCTGGCACGGCGACGTCGACCACGACCGCCGGGCCAGCGAGCGATCGGGAGCCCGCTCGTCACGCGTGCTGCGTGCAACCGTGTCCGTCGCCCCCCGAGTGCCGAGGGTCGATGGCGGCGCGCCCGCCGACGCCACCGACACCGCAAGCGGACCGATCTCCATCCTGCTCCACGACGTCACGGAGGCGCGGCGACGACTCGCCCAGGTGCAGTACCGGGCCACGCACGACCCGCTCACCGACCTCGCCAACCGGCACCTCATCCTCCGCCACCTCGCGGAGGCGATCGGTCAGCAGCGCCACGAACGCGGACACGTCGCAGCGGTCTTCGTCGACCTCGACCACCTGAAGTACGTCAACGACTCCTTCGGTCACGGTGCCGGCGACCGGCTGCTGTCGTCGACCGCTGCCCGCCTCGAAGAGGCGATCCGACCATCCGACCACGTGGCCCGGATCGGCGGTGACGAGTTCCTCGTCGTCAGCGCCGGGATCGCCGACCCGGCGACCGCCCTCGAACTCGGCGAACGCATCCGCACGTCGATCAGCGGGCAGCTCGCCCTCGGCGACCTCGACGTCGACTTCTCGGTCAGCGTCGGGATCGCGCTCAGCGACGAGGAAGTCCTCACGCTGGGCGACGACGATGCCGCGGCGACGCTCATCGCCAACGCCGACGCCGCCATGTATGCCGCCAAGCAGGCGGGGCGCGGCAGGTGCACGCTCTACACCGACGACATGCGCCGCGCCTCGAGCCGGCGCGCCGTCCTCACCGCACGGCTGGGGCAGGCACTCCTCGACGGGTCGCTCACGGTCGAGTACCAGCCGGTGTACTCGACCACCTCGAAGCTCGCCGTGGCCGCCGAGGCGTTCGTGCGGTGGCACGACGACGACCTCGGCTCGATGGATCCGGCGACCTTCGTCGCCGTTGCGGAGGAGTCCGGAATGATCGGCCGGCTGGGCGATCACGTCCTGCAACTCGCGCTCGACGACCTGGCCGCGTGGCGCGCCGCAGGCACGGTCGACGACGACTTCGCCGTCCACATCAACGTCTCGCGCGTGCAGCTCGCCTCGACCGCGTTCGTCAGCACCGTGATCGACATGATCGAGCGCCGCCGACTCAGCCCCGAGCAGATCGTGCTCGACGTCCGCGAGACGTCACTGCTCGCGCGCGTGACCGATGTCGACCGGTCGATCCGATCGCTGCGGCGCCACGGCGTGCGCATCGCCGTCGACGACTTCGGGACGGGGCCGAAGGCACTGTCGATCATCACCGATGTGGGCGCCGACATCTTGAAGCTCGACGGATCGTTCGCACTGCCGTCGGGCGTCACCGAAGTCGACACTCGCCTGGCCCGCGCCGTCGTCCTCCTCGCACACACCCTCGACATGGACGTCGTCGCCGAGCGAGTCTCGGGCCTGGAGCAGCTCTCGCGCCTGCAGGCCGCCGGCTGCGACATGGTCCAGGGCCACTTCCTCGCCGTTCCCACGCCGGCCACCGACATCAGGCTCGACCGAACGCATCCCTGGTGAACGTCTCCTGGTGAACACATCCCTGGTGCACGTGGCCCCGTGACGTCGCCACCCGACGTCGGCCGGTGAACGTCGCCTGATCCGTCGACTCGCTGAACCCGGCGGCGGCGCATGACGGTCACCGAGCGGTTGCGGTCGATACCGTCGCGCCATGCGCGTGCTGGGCGGCCGACTGGTCGGCGGTGGATTCGCCGGTGGGCTCGGCGGGGCAGTGGCCGGGCTCCTGGGCATCGCGCTCTTCGCCTCGGGGTGTGGCGGTGACGACCGACCGAACGAGCCCGAGACGTTGTTGCCACTGCGCCGTGTAACACCCGGCGACGTCGTCGGGCTCGCCGCCGACGACGCACGAGGGGTGCTCTCCTGGCTTCATCGGACCGACGGGACGATCCATGAAGTCGCGCTCGACGACGAGGAGCCGATCGTCGTCGCGACGATCGACGTCGGGACGACGAGCCAGCAGGGCGGGCTGCTCGACCAGGCGCTGCTCCCCGCGGGCATCCGGGTGCTGACCTGGACCACGCCGCACTCGAACGAGCTCGTCCTCGGCACCCTCGACCCCGGCGCCGATCGACCGGACATCGTGTGGTCTGCGGGCGAGGCCGGCGACGGCGCGATCGGCGGCAGGCTCGACGTGACCGACGACGGCGCCGTCCTGCTCGGGCTCGGTCGGAACACGGCGTGGGACGCCGAGACCGACGCCGGCGGCGCGATCCTGCGGTTCCCCGACGGACAGCTGGCCGACGAGCCGATCGTCCTGAGCACCGGCTACACGAATCCGTGGGCCATCGAGGCGGTCGCCACCGCCGACCCCGACGATCCTGGCGGCCCCGACGCCGTGTGGGTCTGGGACAACGCTGCCGGACCCGACCCCGACGACACGGCCCAGGACGATGTCGAGCGGATCGGGCGCGCCGACCTCGAGGCGGACCGGAACTCGATGACGCGCTCGACCGTCCCCGACCGGGCGCCGACCGCCATCGTCGAGCTCCCCGACGGACGGCTCGGCGTGTGCGGCTTCCTCGACAACGAACTCCGCGCCTACGAGCGCAGCGACGACCCGGCGAGCAGCGAGCTGGAGCGTGCGGGCACGATCATGCCGTGCAACGCCGGGGCGGCAGTGTTCGCCGACGGGACGATCGTGACCGCAGCACAGACCGTCGATGGCGAGTCGCTCCAGATCCTGCGGCCGTAGCCAACTCCAGGGACAGCGCCGACCGGCCGCGCCCCGCCGTAGCCTTGCGTGCCGCATGGAACGTTTCGGTCTGGTCGGTCTCCCCAATGCGGGCAAGAGCTCGCTGTACAACGCGCTGACCGGCGGTGGTGCACTCGCCGCGCCGTACCCGTTCGCGACCAAGGACCCGAACATCGGGATCGCCCGCGTCCCCGACGACCGCCTCGATCGCCTCTCGGAGATGTCGCAGTCGAAGAAGACGATCCACGCCCAGGTCGAGGTCGTCGACATCGGCGGACTGGTCGAGGGAGCCAGCAAGGGCGAAGGACTCGGCAACAAGTTCCTGGCCAACATCCGGGAAGTGGATGCGATCGTGTTCGTCCTGCGTGCCTTCGAGGACGACGACATCGTCGGACCGAGTGACCCGATCGAACACCTCCGCGTGGTCGAGCTGGAACTCGCGCTCGCCGACCTCGAGGCGGTGGAGACGCGCCTCCAGAAGATCAAGCGCGCCGCGAAGCTCGACAAGAACCTGGCGGGCGACGTCTCGGCCCTCGAAGCGGCATACGACGCGCTCGCAGAGGGGCGCCCCCTCTACCGCGCTGGCCTGTCCGACGAGGTACGCGATGCACTCAGCGAGTACTTCCTGCTCACCAATCGACGCGTCCTCGCCGTCGTCAACGTCGCCGAAGACGACATCGACTCGATCCCCGAGCAGGAAGCGCGCGTCGCCGCCGAGTTCAACGATGCCGGCGACAACGTCGAGGTGATCGGCATGTGCGTGCAACTCGAGGCCGAGGCAGCAGCGATCGAAGATCCCGACGAGCGCGCCGAGATCCTCGAAGGGTTCGGTCTCGGCGAAGGCGCGCTGTTCCGGATGGTCCGCAGCGCGTACCACCTCCTCGGACTGCGCACCTACCTCACGACCGGCGAGAAGGAATCACGAGCCTGGACGTTCAAGGAGGGCTCCACCGCGCCGCAGTGTGCCGGTCGAATCCTCTCCGACTTCGAGCGAGGGTTCATTCGAGCCGAGGTCATCCAGTGGGACGAGCTGCTCGAACTCGGCTCCTGGAACGCCGCCAAGGACGCCGGCAAGATGCGCGTCGAAGGCAAGGACTACGTCGGCCAGGACGGCGACGTGATGGAGTTCCGCTTCAACGTGTAGTCGGTTCGACCGGCCAAGCCGGCCGAACCGGCCCTCCGGGCCGGGCGTTCCATCG
>JBCBDK010000082.1:0-4472 GCA_038529675.1 Actinomycetota bacterium | reverse complement strand
CCAAGCCGGCCGAACCGGCCCTCCGGGCCGGGCGTTCCATCGCCACGCAGGCACCCACACGCACGGCGCGCGCGGGAACCCCATCGCCACGCGGACAGCCCTCCACTCGGTTCGACCGGCCAAGCCGGCCGAACCGGCCCTCCGGGCCGGGCGTTCCATCGCCACGCAGGCACCTCTCCACACACACCTCGCGTGGGGTGCACCCCAGTGGGTGCGGGTGTTCCACGGGGAAGTTGGTGGCATGATCTTGGCGTGGCTTGGCTGGTGAGCGACGCACGGGTGCTGGCCACCGCTGAGGTGGCTCGCGACCGCCGATCGCTGCGGCGCGGGTTGCTCGGCCGCGACGGCATCGACGGTGCGATCGTGCTCGAACGGTGCCGATGGGTTCACACGATCGGGATGCGCTTCGAACTCGACGTCGCACACCTCGACGCCGACGGCCGCGTCCTGCGTGTCGCCACGATGCGACGTCACCGGGTCGGTCGGCCCGTGATCGCCTCATGCTGTGTGATCGAAGCCCAGCGGGGTGCGTTCGAGCGATGGGGGCTGCACGTCGGAGATGTCGTCGAAGTCCGCGCCTCGGACGACGATCCCGGCGTCGCTCCCGCCGTGAAGCCGGACGACGCTGCGACCGGCGACCGAAGCCGCTCGCCGGGCACCGACGGGTCCGGCTGACGTGTCGACGCTCTGGTTGGTCGCCACGCCGATCGGCAACCTCGGCGACCTCCCACCTCGCGCCGCCGAGGTCGTGGCCGCCGTCCGCGCCGTCTGCTGCGAGGACACGCGACGCACCGGGCTGCTGCTCCAGCATGCCGGCGTGCGCGCCGAGCGCCTCATCGTCTGCAACGAACACACCGAGTACCAGCGCATCCCGGTCGTGCTCGACGAACTCGACCGCGGCGACGTCGCCGTCGTCACCGACGCGGGCACCCCCGGCGTGTCCGACCCGGGCGAACGACTCGTCGCCGCCGCGCTCGACGCGGGTCACGAGGTGAGCGCCGTCCCTGGGCCGGCCGCAGCGACGATGGCGCTCACGATCAGCGGCCTGCCGACAGCGCGCCACGTCTTCGAAGGATTCCTTCCCCGCAAGGGCGCCGCACGGGCACAACGACTCGCCGAGATCGCCGCCGAGCATCGGACCGTCATCCTGTACGAGGCCCCACCGCGCGTCCGCCGCACGCTGGACGACCTCGCCGCCGTGTGTGGGCCTCGACGCCGAGTCTCGGTGTCACGCGAGCTCACCAAACTCCACGAGGAGACGGTTCGCGGCGAGCTCGGGTCGATCGAGATCGGCGAGCCCCGCGGGGAGTACGTCATCGTGCTCGACGGTGCGACGGATGCGACGACGGTGTGGACCGACGACGACGTGCGGGAAGCGATCCGTGGTGCGCTCGAAAGCGGCGCCACGACGCGCGACGCCGTCGTCGACGTGACCGCACGGAGCGGCCGCCCGAAACGCGAGGTCTACTCGCTCGCCACGAGTCTCTGACCGCAACTCGGCCCGGTCGACCCGGTCAGCCGCGTGGCACCAGGGCCAGCTGCCTCGCCTGGGCGACGATGCGACCGGTGATGTCGAGGAGGACGCCCTCCTCGTCGAGGAGCCCGTCCTGGACGAGGATCGAGCGGAAGCGACCGCGGAGCGGACCGGGCTCGGGCACGGCGCGCACGTGCACCGTGAGCTCCACCGTCGGCACCCACGCGACCGGCAGGTCCGTGTTGAAGATCGGCGGTGCGAACGCGTCGGCGGCGAGCAGGAGACCGTACGCGTCGATCGGTCCACCATCTGCGAAGGCGAACCAGCCGCGCATCTCCGGTCGACCACTCGGTCGGCCGTCGCCGTAGCCGACGTCGGCGGGGTGGAACCGGGCGTCGAGCTTCGCCATCATCGCCGGTGTCTCGGCGGTGGCAGGCCGTGCGACGCACTCGTCGTACGTCGGCAACTCGAACGGCTCGAAGAACGTGTCGAGCGACGGTCCGCCCGGGTCCTGGTCGCCGAACGTGCCCAGCAGTGTCACGACGCGATCGCCCGACGAACCGACGAGGGTCGCCGACACGGTGGCGAAGCGGCGTCCGGCACGCACGACGTCGACCTCGATCGTGCACGGGCCCGGCGTGCCGGGCCGCAGGTACTGGCACGTGATGGTGACCGGCGGCCTGCCGACGGCGTCGCCCATCGCCCGGGCGGCCAACGCCAGGAGATACCCACCGTTGGCATTGCCGAAGATGTCCCAGCCGTCGTGGATCTCGGCCGACCACACGTTCGTCTCGCCGCGACGCTCGACGGCCGTCGCCCGTTCGAACTCGCTCGTCGCCTCGTCGTCACTCACCGCTGCGACGCTACGGGCGGAGTGGGCGAGGCACGAACCCCGACTCGGAATCGAGCGTCCTCGCAGTAGCGTCGAACGACGTGACCCGCACGTACGTGACGACCCCGATCTACTACGTGAACGCCGAACCACACCTCGGCCACGCGTACACGACGATCGTCGGCGATGCCATCACCCGGTGGCATCGCCTGCTCGGGGACGATGTGATGTACCTCACCGGCACCGACGAGCACGGGCTCAAGATCCAGCAGGCCGCCGACGAGGCCGGCACCACGCCGCAGGAGTTCGTCGACCGCGTCGCTCCCAAGTTCGCGGCGGCGTGGGAACGGCTGAACATCGCCAACGACGACTTCATCCGCACCACCGAACCGCGCCACAAGGCGGCCGTGAGCGAGCTGCTCCAGCGGTGCTACGACGCGGGTGACATCGAGCTCGACACGTTCGCCGGCAAGTACTGCGTGGCCTGTGAGGAGTACTACTCCGACGACGAGCTCGTCGACGAGCACGGCACCCCGGGCGCCGGCGACCTCTGCCCGATCCATCAGCGCCCGGTCGAGTACTTCGAGGAGGAGAACTACTTCTTCCGCCTCAGCCGCTACCAGGACCGCCTCCTCGACTGGTACGCACAACATCCGACAGCGATGAAGCCGGAGCACCGCGGCAACGAAGCGCTCGGTCTCATCCGGGGCGGCCTCCGCGACTTCTCCGTCAGTCGCACCTCGCTGACGTGGGGCATCCCGCTCCCGTGGGACGAGCGCCATGTCGCCTACGTCTGGTTCGACGCGCTCACGAACTACCTCGCCGCCGTCGGATTCGGCGACGACGCCAAGGACCACACCGACTGGTGGCCGGCGGTGCACCTGATCGGCAAGGACATCGTCCGTCAACACTGCGTCTACTGGCCGGCGATGCTGATGTCGGCCGGGATCGAGCCGCCCAAGGGCTGGGCGATCGGCGGTTGGCTGCTCGTCGGTGGCGAGAAGATGAGCAAGTCTTCCGGCAACGCGGTGAACCCGCTCGAACTGATCGACGACGTCGGCCTCGACGGATTCCGGTACTACGTCCTCGCGGACACGCCCTACGGATCCGACGGCGACTTCACGTACGAAGGTCTCGTCGGTCGATACAACGCCGACCTGGCGAACAACCTCGGCAACCTTGCCGCACGCGTCGCAACCGTCGTCGCCAAGAAGTGCGGCGGCCTCGGCACCGCACCGGCAGCGGACAGCCCGCTCGCCGACGCTGCAGCGTCGGCGCTCGCCGATGCGACCGCAGCGTGGACGGACTACCAGCCGAGCAAGGCGCTCGAGGCAACGGTGCAACTCGTCCGCGCCACGAACGCTCATCTCGAGACCAACGAACCGTGGAAGTCCGAACCCGGCGCCGACGTGGACCAGGTGATGGGCGACGCGCTCGAGGCGTTGCGCATCGTCGCCATCCTCGTGTCACCGGCGATCCCCGACACAGCGCAAGCGGTGTGGGAGCGGATCGGGATGACCGGTAGAGTCGCCGACCAGCGACTGCCCGACGCCGCCGCCTGGGGCGGATACGAGGCCGACGCGACCGTCACCAAGGGTGACCCGCTCTTCCCTCGGATCACGGCGTGAGCGAGCCCGACGTGAGCGACGGCGACGCCGACGACGGAACCGCTGCTCCGGCGGCGAAGGCCGATGGTCTCCGGTACGTCGATTCGCACTGCCACATCCACGACGAACGCATCCCCGATGGGCCCGACGGTGCCGTCGCAGCAGCAGCGGAGATGGGGGTCGACGTGCTCGTCACGGTCGGCTGTGATCGCGCCACCTCGGAAGCTGCGATCGACGTCGCCGGACGACATTCGAACGTGTTCGCGACCGTCGGCGTCCACCCTCACGAGGCCACCGACGGGACCGACTCGGTCGTCGACCTGCTCGGTCGGTCCGAGACCAGCGACCGGATCGTGGCCATCGGCGAGGCCGGCCTCGACTACTACTACGAGCACTCGCCCCGCGGCGTCCAACGCACCGTGTTCGCCGAACACATCCAGCTCGCCCACGAGCACGACCTCCCGCTGGTGATCCACTCCCGTGACGCCTGGCAGGAGACGTTCGAGATCCTCGACGCCGAGGGCGTTCCCGATCGGACGATCTTCCATTGCTTCACCGG